>NZ_PJBR01000001.1:0-88134 GCF_002863625.1 Pseudoalteromonas sp. MelDa3
ATGGCCGCAGCCTGCGTTAACTACACCACAAAAAACGCAAAGTGCCCAGCAAAGCATATCGCCTAAACAACAAGATACGTTACTAAATACGGCAAAGCAGCAATTTAAACAACACCAATTTGAAGCCGCACTTAGTAGCTATCAACAACTCAAAAACAGCAATCCAGAAAGTGCAAAAAAACTTTATTCATCGTGGCTGATACAGCTTAAAACATGGCTAAATAGCAATTTATTACTCAGCGAATCATTTCTCAATGCGCTATTAAATAACAGCCCTTATAACGTAGAATTACTTAATTTACAGGTTGAGTATTTAATAAATAGTGAGCAAACACAAAACGCCATTATTGCTTTATTTGAGCTGAATTCATTACTACCTGCTGATCAGCAAAACAACGTAAATACACGCTTAAATACGCTCACTCAAAACGAATTACACACATTAACTGAGCAACAAAATTGGCAAGCTATTATTGAGCAAACACAAATTTGGCTTGATTATAAAAGCGATAACGCGCAGTTTTTATATCCGCTTGCGTACGCCTACTTTCAGCAAGGCGATTTAATTAGTGCACAAGCAACCCTTGATCGAATGCCAAACCAGCACAATCTAAAAAGCCAAGTGCAAACACTGCAAGCTATGATCAATAAAGCACAATCGCAAGACGACTTCGTTGCCTTAACGCCTTACGGCGCGCATTACTTAATAAACACCGAAATAAATAATAATCTATCGACCGAATTAATGATTGATACAGGCGCAAGCGTAACCTCACTACCTACAAGTATAATTGAGCAAATTTCACCACAGCCTTTATATTTAGGCGATGTAACGGTAAATACAGCGAATGGTCAAATTGTTGTAAAGCGTTATCAAATTGAATCGTTTAAAGTGGGCTCGCAAATTATTTATGGTTTTGAAGTGTTGAGCATTGAAAACACACGCGGACAAGGTTTGCTAGGGATGAATTTTTTATCGCGATTTAAATTTAATATAAATCAACAAACAGATGAGTTAAAGTTGAGTGCTAAATAAACAAAAATAAAAAAGGAAGTTTATGCGTACCATTCTATTTTCACTACTTTTTTTCTGGCAATTTAGCGCTCATGCAACAAGTTACTTTTTAAAAGATACACGTTGTGAGGCTATTTCACCCGAAATAGAAATAAACCTTAGTACCACACTTAGAGATTTAGATAATCATCAAAGAAAAAGACAAAACCTTAGACAAAAAGCTCTTAATAAGTATAGCGAACAGTACAATCAACTGCATGAGCAACTATATGTAGAGGAACGTTTTACTTCGCAAAGCACCCATTCTGCTGAACCCCCTACAATAAGCAGATCCAAAAAAAAATTACACTACCTTGTAAAGCTAACCCCCTCAAGAAACTGCAATCAGCAAGTCGCTATGACTAGCGAGCTATTTATTTCAGGAATGCACAAGCGCAGTTTATCAAATACCATTGAGGGAAATGCAATTGAAGTCACTTTAGACATAAACAGTTCCCCTAAGTTTACTCAATTTAAAAACCCTCTCATCACCCCAACTAACTTTTTTGGACTTCAACTTGGCAATAGCTATGAGCAGGTATTAGCGTCTCTCGGACTTGCCAGTTTATCGCTAAGCGATAAAAATAATGCAATACTTGTATATGGAAGAAATCATGCTTTTCACTTTAAAAACGATGTATTTATAGGTTATCAGTTCCATGAAACGCTGCTACCTATGGTGATAAATAATGAGCTTTCTCTGGCAAATGAAAAACTACAAATAAGCACCGGAAAAGATCAGGCTATTTCGTTAAATACTGATTTAACCCAACCAACACTCAATAAATTAAAAAACAGTTTTGATGAAGTGGAAACCGCATCTTATAAAGTATCCATTAAAAAATCAGAGCAAAGAGTCGTTGGTATATCGCACGGTGAACTAGTTGAACATATAGAGAGCACCACTCAATGCTATAACGGCACAATGTTGGCCGATGAATACTTAAAAACTCATAAAAATAGTAAAACGCTTAAAGTGGTTAATGAAGATCATGACAATATAATCATTACTCCTTGTTATGAGTTTATATATGAAGTCAACGGCTACATTTCTAAATTAAAACTTGTGGAGCCCTTTTCAACCGCTAAAATTAAGCTCGCCGCATTAGCTGGCTATATTAATCAAAGTACACAGTGGAGTTTATCAGGCGTAAAATACAACGACCCTGTTGCAAGCCTTGCTAAGTTGGGCAATTACGATGAGTTTTTTGACTCAGCAGAATTTACTTCTCAACACTGGGATGGTTATTTTTATATTTATGACGGAAAGCTTTTAAGTGCAGAGCTTACAAGTAACGACTATTAATTTTCCTCTTTGAATTTTCTGTTAGAAAAGGACAAACATGTTATTAAACTATTTTTTACAGCAACTTGCGGACAACCCAAAAAGCATTCAATTTACCGATACAATGGCGGTGATTGAAGCAAATTACGACTTTACTGCATGTGGCTTTAATAACCATGGATTACTTAGCGCTGCGAGTGAGAACAACGGCTCATGTAAAATTTTTGCGTTTGCTAAATTAAACGATTTAAGTAAACAAAATACGTTAGATTGCTTTGGTAAGTTTTACCGAGAAGACGTGCTGCAAAACCCAAAAGGCGATGATCACCTAAATATTCGCACTTTTATGTTAGCACCAGAGGCAACACCTTTTTTAGGTATTACCTTTGAAGGCGAGCCATTAAAAGAAAAATAGCCAGCAAAAATTAAAGTGGCTTTTCCATAAAGTAACGCGTACCTGAGCGTGGGTAATTATTAAGTTGATACTTAACACTATAACCGCGCTTTTCGTAAAAAGGTTTTGCTTGAAAATCAAGTGTATCAAGCTGAGCAGTTGTTACTCCTAGCTCAATAGCAGCTTGCTCAAGTGCCGTTAGCAATTTATCTGCAAGCCCTTTACCTCGTGCACTATCGCTACACCAAAGCCAACTAATCATCAGCCAATTTCCAAACACACACCCACTAATACCGGCAACAAGCTCGCCTTGCTCATCAGTAAATTTATAGCCTAATGGCACTCTTTGCGCATCAAAATGCTGGGCGTTAAATTCAACCATTTGTGCGCGAAGCGCTGAGTTTAACGCATCGGTATTATCTACTTTTAATTGATACATTTATCGCCCTTAAAAAGCAGATACTAGCAAATTAGCTCAATCAATAAAGATTATTTTTACCGTAAGGTACTTCAAGCATATTGCTACCGGTTTTTTCTGGCTGACCGCACATTTCGTCGTAAGCGCTTGTTTGGCGCAGTACCATTTCGGCATACGCTATTTTGTCAAAACGCTTTTGAACATGCAGTGGGCTTAGCGCTCTTAAAAACTCACCGCTGTCTTCTGTTACATAGTATTCAACGTTATTAATCATTACTGATACTTGATAAAGCGCCATATCTAACGAGTGAACAATGACTTTTTGTAGCGGCTCGTGCTTTTTTAACTGTGAAAATTTAATACCCATAATTTTTGCCTTAATTAAATTTAACAGTATCGATACGCAGCTTTGCTATAATCGCGATCAAATTTTTATTAGCCGCTGGCATCACACGTTATGAGCACAAAAATCCGACTCGCTAAATATATTGCCCATGCAGGTATTTGTTCTCGTAAACAGGCATCGCGTTTAATTGATGAAGGTGTTGTGACTGTAAATAATCGCCCAGCGAATCATATAGATCACGTTGATGAGCAAGACATTGTAATAGTGAATGAAAAAGAAATTAAAGGTGCTGCCGATTTAGTTTATTTTGCGTACCACAAACCAGTAGGTATTGACTGCAAATTAAATATTGATGACCCAGCCAGCCTTATTCACCATTTGCCCACACTCACCCGCGTTTACCCTATTGGTCGATTAGATAAAGACTCTCGCGGTTTGCTTATTTTGACCAACGATGGGGATTTTTGTAATCAACTAATACATCCTGACTTCCACCAGCCTAAACATTATTTAGTCACCGTAAATAAGCCTTTAGACGATGCTTTTTGTAAAAAAATGGCAGCAGGCGTACCCGTTGATAAACACATAACCCTGCCTTGTGAAGTAAATAAAATAGCCAGCAATCAGTTTAGTATTGTTTTAAAACAAGGGCTAAACAGACAAATACGTAAAATGGCGCATTACTGCGGATATAAAGTAATTGATTTATTTAGAGTGCAATTTAGTGACCTCACCCTTTCAAAACTAAACCTACCTGAAAACCAATATATACAAATTAATAAAAACGATATTTCAAAAATCTAATACCAAGTCACTTAATTACATCTCAAAAAGTTAAAAATAAACTTGCAATTACAGATTACAGGTGTAGTCTTTAATTAAAGATTACATTTGTAGGCAATAGCATGATTGAGTTATCAAAAGCAGAGTTTGACGTGCTCGACGTACTTTGGATTAACTACCCCGCCACCGCGAGCCAAATAATTGAGCGCTTAAGCGACGATAAGCAATGGCACGAAAAAACCATTAAAACCCTACTAGGTCGACTAGTAAAAAAAGGCGCACTTACATTTGAAAAAGAAGGTCGTCAGTATATTTATATGCCGTGTATGGAGCGCGCCGACTACACCTTAAAAGAAAGCCAAAACTTTATTGAGCGCTTTTTTAGTGGACGTATTGCGCCACTTGTAAGCGGCTTTGCTAAATCGGAGCAGCTTTCTCAGCAAGATATAAACGAGCTTAAAAAAGTTATAGATGACTGGGAAAAAAACCAAAAGTAAGGGATTAACATGGTTATTCAAACTAGTTTTAATTGGTTGATTGAGCAGCAATTACTATTAAGCATTTTGTTTTGTGGATTTATTTTACTCGAGCGATTTGGTTTAAAAGCCCTTGGCTCGCGGTTTGTATATAAATTAGCATGGCTATTACCTGCAGCATTGGTTATTGCTAATTTACCAAATGCGATTAAACCACTGCAAAATAGCAATATTAGCCATTACTTAATCACCCCTAACCAGCCTTTTACACATGAAATGGGTATTAGCTGGGCGCTCATGTATGTACTTATTACCGCAGGGTTATTAATAGCTAGCTTTATTACGCATACCCGTTTTGTTAAAAGCCTGCAGTTAACTGAGTTAACCCAATTTGAAGGCACTCTTGCCACTAGTGTTAAAACCTACACCAGTCAATATGTGGCAACGCCAATGGTGGTGAGTATTTTAAACAGCAAGCTGGTGTTACCGAGTAACTACAATACCCAGTTTGATAAAGCCACATTAGCGCTTATTTTAGAGCACGAAAACGTACACATAAAACGCAAAGACAACCTAACAAACGCACTTATATTACTACCTACTATTTTACTTTGGTTTAACCCACTAGCTTGGTTTTGTTACGCAAGCATGCGCCGACTACAAGAGCTGACTTGTGATGAACGGGTACTTAGCAATAAAACCACACAACAACATATTTTATATAGCAAAGCCTTAATAAACTGCGCGGCAAATGCGCCCACAGGACTTATGGCTTATTCACACTACGGAGATAAAAAAACCATGTTACAACGACTTACTAATATAAAACACAACGGGGAGCGTTCAAAGTTTGCTAAAGGTGGCTTATTACTTGTAGCCGCAAGCATGCTAAGTGGCTTAGCAATTGCAAAGCAACCAGAAGCAATGACTAAAGAGGATCACATTTCACCAACAATACGCATTGAACCTGCTTACCCAATACAAGCAGCTCAACAAGGGATCAGCGGCTCTGTTGTATTAAAATACGATATTGCAGCAAACGGTAAAACAAAAAACAAAAAACATTAGTGTTATTCAATCTAAACCTAAAGATGTTTTTGATAAATCAGCGAAAGAGGCGCTAGCAAAATGGAAATATAAAGCATCAGATTCAGGTTTTGAAGATGTACTTGTGCAACTAGATTTTGCGATTAATAGTGAAGTGGCGCCTACCGATTTAATAGAGCGAATTAAAGTATCGCATTAACACCTCGAGTTGTTCAAGACTACAAAGCAAGCGCCCTTTTAGGCTGCTTGCTTTGTGGTTTTACGCTATAAAGTTACAAACTCACCACAATCATGGCAATGGCTGTACCCAAACCAATAAACCACACTAATGAGCGAATTATATCTAGGTTCATATAGTAAAATACGCAATACAAAATACGCGACACAATATGCGTAACAGCTAGCATTTCGGTTACTGCACCTACAGAGTTAGTGCCCAGTACAACTGCAATAGCGACAGCAAAAACAGCGAGCGATTCAAAACAGTTTTGATGAGCAGCGAGCGCCCGTGCACCAAAGCCGGTTAATTTTTTTTGTTGCGCCCTTGGATGTTTATTGTCGTATCGACCTAATTTTGCCATTGCTATAGCAACCGGCACTTTTGCAAAGTAAGGCATTAATACCGCAAGTAATGCACATACAACTAATGTTGTCATAATTTATCCTTTTGATGTTTCGGATAATTTAGCATAAGCGCAATAAAAAAGCCGCCAGATACGTTTTATGACAAACGCTGGCGGCTAACAATAACATCAGGCTTACTATAGCTAAATATATCCTCAAACCCATGCGACATAATGTCGCAGATGATGAATATTCAACATCATAGTTAATGCATCGCTTTACTTCACAAAGCTTGTTAACTTTACTGCCTTACATTTTAACGATGACGACCATGACCTGGATATTTTTCACTTTTTTAGCCGCCTTTATGCAAGCATGGCGTAATGCCTTGCAAAGTAAATTAAGTAACGATGTGAGTGTGGCTGGCGTAACCCTCTCTCGCTTTATTATTGCAGGCCCTATTGCTGCCGTGTATTTATATGGCCTTTATCAATATCAAAATACAGCCATGCCTACGTTTAATAATGCCTTTTGGAGATTTATTGTAGGCGCAAGTGTGATGCAAATACTTGCCACTGGTTTAATGGTTAAGTTATTTAAAATGAATAATTACGCCGTAGGTGCTGGTCTTGCCAAAAGCGAGGCGTTAGTGGCTGCTATTTTAGGTGTATTATTTTTTGGCTCGGCACTTTCTTTACTCGGTTGGCTTGGTGTGTTTTTTGGCGCTATTGCCGTATTGCTACTCAGCGGCATAACAAGCGTTAAACACTTTAATGCTAAAACGGCATTACTAGGACTTGCTTGTGGTACTTGCTTTGCACTTACATCACTGTGGGTACGTGAAGCGAGCTTAAACTCAGGATTATTATTCCCACACTCAGCCGCTTGGGTTTTGCTGTTTGTAATTAGCTTACAAACGCTAATACTACTGGGCTATTTATTACTAAAAGAGCCAAAAACGCTCAGTAAACTGTGGCAATACAAAGGCACTACAGCCGCTATTAGTGTTTTTAGTTGTGTCGGCTCTATTGGCTGGTTTAGTGCAATGAGCTTACAGCACGTTGCTTACGTTAAAACACTTGGACAGGTTGAAGTATTTTTTACCATGCTAATTGCCGTACTTTGGTTAAAGCAGCCACTTAAAAAACAAGATACTGCAGGCTTAATACTCATAGCCATTGCCGCTGTTTTAGTCATGTTGCCAAGTTAAAAGCATAAAAAAGCGCAGGCTTTTATACCTGCGCTATTCATAATTAAGCGTTTATTCAAATTACCAATTAAGAGCTTATTTTAAGTGTTATCACACCGCTAATAATCATTAATACTCCCGCAATACGACCAAACGTAGCTGCATCGTTATAAAACAATATACCGACTAAAAACGTACCTGCAGCGCCAATACCTGTCCACACGGCGTATGAGGTGCCCATTGATATTTGCCTTTGAGCAAGCCACAACATAAAGCCACTAGCGACTAAAAATGCCACCGCTATTGCGATGCCTTGCCAGCGAGTATCTGAGTTTTGTGAGATTTTTAAACCTATCGGCCAGCCAATTTCAAGTAAACCGGCAATAACCAAATAAATCCACGCCATTAAACATCTCTCTTTTTCAATATAACTTCATATAAATCTTCGCGGCGATCTTTTAAGTTACGCACTGTACCTTCGCTATGAAGGATTTTAAGCTTATCCATATCAAGGTCACTAAATAACAGCATTTCTGTATTAGGTGTTGCTTCGTTAAGTGTTGCATCGTGCGGGAACGAAAAGTCCGATGGTGTTAACACAGCCGATTGTGAGTACTGCACATCAAGGCTTTCTACTTGTGGTAAGTTACCTACCGAGCCTGCAATAACCACATAACATTCGTTTTCTATTGCACGCGCTTGTGCACAATGGCGCACACGTAAGTAGCTGTTTTTAGTGTCGGTCCAAAATGGGACAAACAAAATATCTAACCCTTGTTTTGCTAATATGCGTGAAAGCTCAGGAAACTCTACGTCATAACAAATTTGAATACCTACACGCCCAGCATCGGTTTCAAATACAGCAATTTTGTCGCCGCCTTGAATAACCCAATCGTTTTGTTCATGCGGGGTAATATGTATTTTACGTTGCTCGTCTATTTTACCGCTGCGGTGGCATAAATAACTCACGTTATAAATTTTATCGTCTTCGGCAAGCGGCATAGAGCCGGTAATAATATTGGCGTTGTATTCTATTGCCATACGCGACATCGCGTTTTTAAACGTTTCGGTATATTCCGCTAAATAACGAATCGCTTCAGTTTGGTTGCTTTGATTTCCTAAGCCCATTAATGGCGCGTTAAAAAATTCAGGGAATAGTATAAAGTCACTTTTGTAGTCAGATACGGTATCTACAAAGTATTCAACCTGCTTTAGCATTTCTTCAACCGATTCAACACAACGCATTTGCCATTGCACAGCACCTACGCGCACAATTGATTTAGTTGACTCGAGTACCGTGTCGGTTGGTTCATACATAATGTTATTCCACTCAAGCAAAGTGGCGTAACCAACTGACTCTTGATCCTCCGGTAGGTACTTTTTAAGTAAACGCTTTACCTGAAAATCGTTAGATAACTGAAAGCTTAAAATAGGATCGTATAGCTCTCTCTGATCTACTTTTGCAATGTATTCCATTGGCGTCATTTCACTACTGTGATTGTAATAACGTGGAATACGACCACCCGCTAAAATAGCGCGTAGGTTATATTGGCGGCACAGTTCTTTACGGGCATCATAAAGGCGACGACCTAAGCGCATGCCTCTGTGAGTTTCGCTAATGGCAACATCTAAGCCATATAGCGCATCGCCATCGGTATCGCTAAATACACGGTCGTGACCATCTGCAATGTCTTCGTACGTATGCGGGTTTGAAAAACGTGTGTAATCAACTTGTACACTTAATGCTAAGCCCACCAGCACACCGTCATCTACAATACCTATTTGCCCTTCAGGAAATTGGTCTATTAATCTAAAAATGGTATGACTTGGCCACGCACCACCTAAGTCGGGATACGCTTGATCCATCAAGGTTTTAATTTGCGGATATTGCTCTCTGGTTAAGTTACAAATTTCAAGATGGGTTTTTTCTGCCGACATACACAACTCCTTTAGGCATAAGAAAATAAAAGCCGAATGTATGCTCGATTAAATCAAGAATACACTCAGCTTTGTATCATGTTTTTTACTTTAGATGTACTACTTTAAACTGCGATAAAAAAGTGTGGTTACTTTCTCTTTTGGTAACCAGCCTGCGTATTCAAGACCAAGTTCTGCCAATGGATCGGCTTTAAGTACTTGCTCTAAGCTTGCATTATTTTGCATTGCTTTTAGCATTACGTCTTTCGCGTTTTGAACTAGCTTACCATACGCTATAAGTCCTGAACGGTCACTTACCTTACCGTGTCCTGGTATTACTTTAGTGTTGTCGTCAATTTGTTTAACTACATCGTCTACTGCCGCTAAAATACCATCAACGCTACCGCCGCTATCTACATCAACAAACGGTAAGCTGCCAAAATTAAAGTAAATGTCGCCCATATGCACTATGTTGTCGTTACTAAAAAAGATAACGGAGTCGCCATCGGTGTGTGCATGTTCGTAATGCACTACATGGGCGTGTTCGTTATTAAAATGTAGTTTTAAATCGTGACCAAAACTAATGCGCGGTAAAAAGTCTGACCCTTCGCCGTGCTGCTCTTCTAAACGTTTGTGTACATTATCGTGCGCTATAACGTGCGCACCCGCTTTAGCAAAGTTCTCGTTGCCACCGGTATGGTCGCCATGATGATGCGTATTAATAACAAACTCTGCACTGCCTGGTTTTAAATCGCTAATCGTTTTTTTTATGTCGTCTGATAACTTGGCAAACTGATCATCAATAATATAAATGCCATCATCACCTACACTCGCTGCAATATTACCGCCTTGCCCAAATAGTACGTATACATGCTCACTTAGCTTTTGTGCTGTTACTGGACCTTCATCTGCTTGCGCTGCTGTACTTAGTAATAAACCTGTTATTAATGCGGGTAGTATTTTTTTCATTTTTGTTCTCTGTTGTATGAAGTAATTAATATAGAACGTTTTTATCACTATTTAAGCTCACTCACTTATCACTTAAACGTTATTTAATAGGACTTATGACTATTTGATGCATAAGTGTTTGCGGCAATAAAGGTGTATGTTTACCCTCTACGTAATCACTAAACCCCGCTCTATAAAATTCAGAAAGAGGATGCCCCGATTGCCCACCGGGAATAGCTAAAATCGCATGTTCTAAATGCCCTGGTTGCGCAATAAAACGCTGTGATGCACCAAAACTACGCCCTTGTACTGCGGGCATATAACTATCACCAAAGCCCGCTGCTGTGGGCATATTTAATAACTTAGCAAGTAACGGCATTTGCTTTGCAAACGGATGCTCTATCACTAACTCATTTACCTTGCCCCACTGCCAGCTTTGAAGGTTATTACCAAATTGTTCTGTAAGTTTAGTGATAGTTTGGCTAAACGCACCGTGTAATTGTGCATCCCAGCTTTTAAATTGTGGGTTTATCCACGTGTCGGGTTTGTTGTTAATAAGCTGCCACACTGCGGGCTCTAAATCTCGTTTTACGTATTTAAGTGTGCCTTGTTGTTTATTTAATTGGCTTTCAATATTACTAAATAAAATATTAATCACTTCATCGCGGTAGCGCTTAACTAAGGTATACCCTATGGAGGTTGAACACGCACATTGCTGCCAATTTTCGAGCGCTGTTATATATTGCTGATTTTTGGTTTGATCTGTTTTTAATTGCTTTAATAGCAAAGCATGCCAAGGCATTAAAAAGCGAGCTTGATTATCGAGCTGTAGTGCGTAAAAGTCGCTCTCTGCAAATGTTTGTTTTTCAAATAATCTATCGCGAATTTGGCTCGAACGTGCACCGAGTGCATAGCCACCATTGCCAAAACGGGCGTTATCTTCAGCCGATACCACGCGAGAATTACCAGTCCATAATCGACCGTTTTGTGGGTTTTTAATAAAGGGACGTTCTAATTCATTTTGCTGCCAAAGCGCTGAGTAGTCACCGGCATTTACACCAAGTTCGCTAGGCGTTTTGCGAGCCGGTATACCGCCCATATTTTTCCACGCTGCGCTACCAAGACTGTCTACCACCATTAGGTTTTGCACAGGTATTCCTACATCGCTTGCTACAGCAAGTGCATCATCTACTGTTTCGGCTTGCTCTAACTTTAATAGTTGCATATTAACGGCGTAAGGCTGATGTGCAGCCCAGCTCAATGCATAAGGTTTTTCGTTAATGTATTTTACAGGGCCATATTCGCTGAGTATTAATGAATAGTTTTCGATCTCCCCATCGGGTAATGCAATAGGTTCATCTACTTGCCATGTTTTACTATCATCGTTTAATGCAATCCAATCGGCTGTATCTAAATAGCCGTTAGTAAACCCCCATGCAATATCATTGTTAGTGCCAACAACAATTGCCGGCGCTCCGGGTAGCGATACACCGGTTACCTGAGCAGGTTTTCCATTTTGTGTATAATTTAGCTGAGCTCTGTACCAAATTACAGGCACTGCCATCGATAAATGCATATCATCCGACACCATACCAGCGCCTGTTTTAGTAAGCGTTCCTGTAACTGCCCAGTTATTACTGCCGCGCTCTTGGTTTGCTTCAATACTTTTAACTGTATGCTCTGTTTGAGTGGGCAAAGTAGGTATGCCGCCGTTATAAGTTGCTAATTTACTACCATCAAGTGCGGCTTGGTACTTACTTGGTTGCGTTAAAAAATCAACCATTTGCTTTGTGTACGCTTGCTCAATTTGAATAAGTGCTTGGTCGCGCTCAAATGTGGCGCTTTGTAAATCAAGGTACATGCTAAATATCACAAGTAGGCTGTCTTCACTTTGCCATGGCTTTTGTGGTGCACCGGTTAGTAAATATTCAAAGCTTGAATACCCTACTTGCGCTAAGCCTTCGTTTACACCTTGAGCGTAACTTTTAAGTAATTGCTTATCGGTCTCAGGTAAGGTTTGTAAAATAATTTGGCTGCGTTTACGTAATTGATGAAAACGCATCTTTTTATCGAGCCCCAACGCGGCTTCGCCAAATAACTCACTTAGCTCGCCTGCGGCATTACGTCTTAGTAAATCCATTTGAAAAAATCGGTCTTGCCCATGCGCATAACCTAAACCATAGGCTGCATCGTTTCGGCTATTTGCATTTATCACTGCTTGCCCAAGTGCATCGCGCGAAATTTTTACAGGCTCTACTACCGCGTTACTACGTCCGTTTCCATCAAGGGCAGGTAAACTTAAACTAAGCACACCATAAACAACGGCGGTACTTGCCAGCCCTAAAATCACAATTAATAATAACAAGCGTTTGATTACTTTAAACATCAACCTTTCCTTTGCACGTTTTGACCAAGCGTTAAGGACATATAATAACCACAGTTTTATTAAATAATAATGTTCTTGCTCGCAAAGGGTGAAATAAACATCAAAATCCACGATAATGTCAGCTCCACACATCGTGCAGAACTAGTTGAGATCAATATGACTGAAAAAACATTTATCAAAGGTAAAGACCGCGACCTAGAATCGTCAATCTCTACCATGCAAAACAAGCTTGAAGCCCTACACATTAATGTTGAAGAAGCGCTTTGGCTTAACCCTGTAGCTAACTGTTATTCGGTTCATATAAAAGACAGTGACTGCGGTGTTATGTTTACCAATGGTAAAGGCGCAACCGACAAAGCATCTATTGCCTCAGCACTCGGTGAATACTTTGAGCGTTTAAGCTGTAACTACTTTTTTGCAGACTTTTATCTAGGTGAAGAATTTGCCAATGGCGAGTTTACTCATTACCCAACCGAAAAATGGTTTAAAGTTGAAGGCGATGAAGTACCACAAGGTATTATGGATGAAAGCTTATGGGATTACTTTGACCCAGAGCGCGAACTTAACGCATCGCACCTTTTTGATTTTAACTCTGGCAATATTGATCGTGGCATTTGTACCCTGCCCTACACTCGCCAACGCGATAACCAAGACGTATACATTCCGGTAAACGTTATTGGTAATATTTTTGTATCTAACGGTATGAGCGCAGGTAACACGAAGTTTGAAGCTCGCGTACAAGGTTTATCAGAAGTATTTGAACGCGCCATTAAAAACCGCATCATCGCCGAAGGTATTTGTTTACCAATCGTGCCTGAAGACGTTGTTAAGCAATATCCTCTAATTCACGAAGCGTGTGAAGAACTTCGCAGCCATGGCTTTCATTTACGTATTGCCGATGCATCGCTTGGGGGGATTTACCCAGTAATGAGCGTAACGCTTATTAACCCAACTGATGGTTCTGTATTTGCTTCTTTTGGTGCTCACCCATCATTTGAAGTTGCGCTTGAGCGTACAGTTACTGAGTTACTACAAGGTCGTCGTTTAGATCAACTAGATGTATTCCAACCTGCAACATTTGATAACGATGAAGTAGCAACACCAGAAAACATTGAACTGCACTTTATTGATTCAAGCGGTTTGATTTCGCATGATTTCTTCCGTGCAAAACCTGACTTTGAATTTGTACACTGGGACTTTAGCGGCACAACAGAGCAAGAATATAACTTCTGTACTGACCTAATTCACAGCATGGATCACGATATCTACATCATGGATTACACGCACCTAAACGTATACGCATGTCGTATTTTAGTACCGGGCATGTCAGACATTTACCCTGTTGATGAGCTTATTTGGCGCAACAACAACGAAGGCGCAAAATTTCGCGAAGCATTCCTATCGCTTGATCAGTACGATGCAGAGCAATGGATGGAAGTTTACGACAGCCTAGAAGAAGCCGGTCATAGCGATATTATCCGCGCCGCAGAATTTATTGGCTTAGCAACTGATGCCGACACACCATGGCACACACTGCGTATAGGTGAGCTTAAAGCGCACCTATGCTTAGCCGCAGGCAGCGAAGAAGCCATTGATTGGGTTGATTGGATACTTCATACGGGCCAAGTAAACGAAGATGCAATGCGCCACTTCCGCTGTTTAAAAGCGATTCTTGAAATTAAATACGATGACGAGCGCGAATACGCTGATTACCAAGATGCATTAGGCTTAATGTTTGGTGCTAATAATGTAGCGCTGGCTATAGAAATTGCCGAAGGTAAAAAGCAGTTTAACGGTTTAACTTTTCCAGGTTTATCGCTTGAAGGCTTTAAAAAGCATGCGGCACTACTTGATGGTTACCGCAAGCTACACGTAGCAAAGCAAAATCATTGGGCACGTGAAGTTAGCGATTCGTAACTCGCTAAACTACTAATTATAAAAAATAAACGGCGCATTTGTTAATGCGCCGTTTTCATTTATGTCATAAATTAGCTATAGTTAAATTGCCTAAATTAACGCCACGATGTAGCTAATGCCACCGTCTAGTAATAACAAAAAAACGAATGTTCATAACTTTAAGCTGACCTTTTGGTTATCGCTTACGCTAACTGTACTAGTTGGTGTTGTTCTTGATCGTATTAACTATAATCGTGTAAAAGATGCTCACCGCCTACAAATTCTTTCTGAAGTAAGTACATATCGTGCTCAATTAGAATCTATTTTAGTTTCTAATATCCAACTGGTTCGAGGTTTAGGTGTTGCCGTAGCGGCGCAGCCTAATTTACAGCAAACACAATTTGAACAAATTGCTCAACCGCTATTTGAAACCTCAAATGAGCTTCGCAATATTGGTGGCGCTCCCGATATGGTAATACGCATGACTTACCCCTTAAAAGGTAATGAAAAAGCACTCGGTTTAAACTTTTTAGAAGAAAAAAGCCAACGCGCTGATGCGATTAGAGCTCGCGATACAAATACCATTGTAATGGCTGGCCCATTAAAATTAATCCAAGGTGACATCGCACTTATAGCCCGAGTTCCTGTTTACATACCGCCAGAGAATCGCTTTTGGGGATTACTCTCAGTTGTTCTCAATATTGACAAAGTCTATGAAAATTCAGGTATTTATGAGCTAGGAAAAGAGTACAACGTCGCTTTACAAGGCAGGCATGGACTTGGCAGCAAAGGGGAATTTTTTTACGGTGATCAAAACATAATAGAGCAAGATCCCCTTGAGTTTACGTTAAGCTTTCAAGGTGGCAATTGGCAACTTTACGTAGCACCTAAAATCGGTTGGAGCCCTCCTATTTCATCAATATGGCCACTTCGGTTATCGATTATTATTATTTGCGGATTATTAATTTGGGCCTTTTTATTCTTTTTGAAAATGCTTAATCGTCAGCAACAAAACGAAAAAATGCTTGAAGCAATGAGTGATCTAGCTCAAATAGGCGCATGGTCATTTAACTTAGAAACTAAACAAGTGTATTGGTCTGATATGACCAAAAAACTATTTAAATACCCATTAAATAACCAACCAGAATGGCCTAAAGATTTAAACTACTTTAAAAAAGGCACTAGCAGAGAAACAATTAAACCTTTAATTGAACGAGCCATAAAATATGGTGAAAGCTACGAAGTTGAATTAGAAGTAATGGATGCAGAAGGTGAATCTGTTTGGGTACTCGTACATGGTGAAGCAGAACGAAAGAATGGACGATGCACACGCATTTTTGGCTCACTACAGAATATTGATACCCGTAAAAAAATTGAATTAGAAAATAATAAAACCGCATTACATAACGAAATTTTAGCTTCTCTTACCGTTAATAAATTAATATTAAATGGGCAACTTAGCCAATCGAAAGATATTATCACTGAAGCAATCTGCCAAGCATTCGATATTAAACGTGCCAGTATTTGGTTTTTTAATGAAGACAAGTCTCAACTAAGCCCCTTTGCCATACATAGCAAACATTCGCCTAGTGACAAAATTGACTCTATTTGGCTAAGAAAAAACAACCCCGGCTTTTTTAATGCAATAGATCATCAAGCAGTATTTAATGCACCCGATGCACTAGAACACCCAATACTCGCACCAATTAAAGAGCAGTATTTAATGCCACTCGAGATTAAATCAATGCTGTGCGTAATTATTCCTGCGGGAAGTGGTGCTATAGGCGTTGTTTGCGCCGAGCAATGTCAATCCAAGCGCCACTGGTCTAAAAACGAAGAAAGCTTTTTAATTGCCGTTGCAGCGTTAATTGGCAGCTTGCACTCGAGCCAGCAACGAATTGAAACTGAACAAAAGCTGGTTGCCGCCAAAGAAACTGCAGAACAAGCTGTTGAAGCTAAAAGTGAATTTTTAGCAAGTATGAGTCACGAAATTCGCACTCCAATGAATGGTGTTTTAGGCATGCTTAATATAATTAAGCAAACGCAACTAGACCTACAGCAAAAGCATCATATTGAACTTGCTCAGTCATCAGCTCAATCTTTACTTAATATAATTAACGACATATTAGACTTTTCTAAAATTGAAGCCGGTAAGCTCGATATTGAAAACGTGCAATTTAACCTACCTCGGTTATTAGGAGAAGTGGTTGAATCGTTTGCTTTAAAAGTAGAGCAAAACAATACAAAACTTATTTTAGATGCCACTCAAATTACAGTTAGCGAAATAATTAGTGATCCGAACCGCTTACGCCAAATTTTGAATAACTTAATTGGCAACGCCGTTAAATTTACTATTGATGGCGAAGTAGTTATTACCGCCAAAGTGGATGAAACAACGGATGGCTCGTTCCTACAATGTTCGATTATTGATACTGGCATTGGTATTGACCCTAAAAAACAAGCGTCGTTATTTGATTCGTTTACACAAGCAGATACCTCAACTACACGCCAGTTTGGGGGCACAGGGCTTGGGCTTGCCATAGTAAAACAACTGTGTGAGCTGATGAACGGTGAAGTAAGCGTGAACAGCATGCAAGGTGAAGGAAGTACATTTTCTTTCACAATACAAATACAGCCTCGCTTAAGTAAAGAACAAGATTTACCGAGTCATTTAATTAAAAACAAACATATTTTAATTATTGATGAGTGCTCGTTAAATGCAAATACAGCCAGCAAACAACTCACGGTATGGGGTGCAAAGGTTAATTGCATACATGACTATCTTGAGGTTGATGATTATTTAAATAATGTAACCACCCACCCTGAAGCTATTTTAGTTGATTACTACTTTTTTGAAAAAGCGCCGCAAACGCATATAACTGCGCTTAAAAACTTTATAAATATGCATAGTTGCAAGTTAGTTCTTATGGCGCCAATGAGTTATTCACCTGAGGAGTCTAAAGTAGGTATGGAAGTCGACTGTATGATTTTCAAACCACTCACACCTTCTGATTTGTTTGACTCACTCACTAACGATAAATACATTGAACAACAGCAGCAACAAGCACAACTACAAAATAAACTAACTAAAGCACCAGTACTCGATTCATCAGAGCCACAACTACTGCTCGTTGAAGACAATAAAATAAACCAAGTAGTTGCCTCTGCGCTATTAAAGCAAGCAGGTGTGACTTTTGATATTGCTGAAAATGGGCTTGAGGCAATTGTAAAACTCAATGCAAAACAAGGTAAGCCATATAAACTAGTTTTAATGGATTGCCAAATGCCTGAAATGGATGGCTACCAAGCCACTAAAGCCATTAGAGAAGGCGATGCAGGTAAGGGTAATGAAAATATTACTATTATTGCACTTACAGCCAATGCCATGCAGGGCGATAAAGAAAAATGCCTAGCAGCAGGCATGAACGACTATTTAAGTAAGCCGCTCGATTTAGCCGCCCTAAAACCTAAACTCCAGCAATGGCTTGGTATCCAATAAAGGTGTAAGCTAATAAAATACGCTTACTAATTTGAGATTATTTATGCAGTTATCAGCAAATCAACAACGTATTCTTGGTTGCTTACTAGAAAAACAAAGCACAACGCCAGAACATTATCCGCTATCGTTAAACGCTCTAGTGAACGCATGTAACCAAAAGTCTAATCGCGATCCTGTGTTAAATCTTACAGATAGTGACGTGCAAAACGCACTTGATGAACTAATAGACATGCGTTTGGTAACTATAGATGAAGGGCTTTCTGGTCGCGTAAATAAATACGACCACCGCTTTTGCAACACTGAGTTTAGTAATCTGCAATTTTCTGCTCAGCAACGTGCCATTGTTTGTTTATTACTTTTACGTGGTGCCCAAACCCCAGGTGAATTAAGAACTCGCAGTGCTAGGCTTGCTGATTTTAATAACGTAAATGAAGTAGAAACAGCGCTCAATAAACTGATTGAAAGCGATTACGCCCGTAAATTAGAACGAGAAGCAGGTAAACGCGACAGCCGATACATTCATTTATTTGGCGAACAACAAAATAATCCCGCCGATGCCTTTGTTGCTCTACCAAGCGAAGTAATTAAAGATAAAGAATTAAGTGATTTACTGGCAGAAGTGGAAGAATTAAAAGTAGAGCTTCGCAAAATAAAAGCTCATTTAAAACTTTAATTAATTAAGACTAAATCACATAATAAGTTTATTGCGTATCACATATTAAATTTTATAAGGAGCTGGCAATGCGCGCCGAAATTATGGCTGAAATGAAGGTTCAGCCAACTATTGATGTAAATGCTGAGATAACTCGCCGGGTTGCTTTTATTAAAGCACGTTTAGTAGCAGCTCACTCACGATCACTAATATTGGGTATTAGTGGTGGTGTTGACTCATCAACTTGCGGCCGCTTATGTCAACTTGCCGTAAACGAGCTAAATAAAGAACACGATACTGACAAATACCAATTTATTGCTGTGCGCTTACCTTATGGCGTACAAGCCGATGAAGACGAAGCGCAAATGGCGGTTGATTTTATCCAGCCAAGTAAACGTATGACCGTAAACGTACAACCGGCTGCTGATGCACTGCATGAGCAAGCGATAGCTGCTGTAGTTGGCTGTGGTGAAGCACTGCCTGAGCAAGCTCAGATAGATTTTATTAAAGGTAATGTTAAAGCACGCCAACGTATGGTTGCTCAGTACGAAATTGCTGGCTTTTGCCAAGGCTTAGTAGTGGGTACCGATCATAGTGCTGAAAACATTACTGGTTTTTATACTAAATTTGGTGACGGCGCGTGCGATTTAGCTCCGCTATTTGGTTTATCAAAACGCCAAGTGCGTGCACTTGCTACTGCACTCGGTGCCCCAGCTTTATTAGTAGATAAAGCACCTACAGCTGATTTAGAAAGCGACCGCCCAGGCTTAACAGATGAAGAAGCACTTGGTTTGAGCTATGAGCAAATTGATGACTTTTTAGAAGGTAAATCTGTTTCTAAAGACGTTGAACAAAAGCTTGTAAGTATTTACATGCGTACACAACATAAGCGCCAACCAATTCCGACAATTTACGATTAATGTTTTAGTAAATAAAATAAAGCAATTAACGCCTTTGAGGATTAATTGCTTTTTTGATCGACAGATTAAGAAACTGCGTATATTTTAGTAAATTAACGCTTTAAATTTTATAATACCAATTGCGTTAAATTAGTGATCTATTATAGCCCTAAGAAAATAGCGATAGATCGATCATGTTTTAACAATATTGGTATAAGTTACCCGCCAAAGAGAACACTGCCTTATATGACATCGCCCATCTTAATTACCGGCGCAGGCCAACGTATTGGTTTAGCGCTCGCTCAGCATTATATAGCCCAAGGGCAGGCTGTTATTATTACGTATCGTACTCGCCACAACGCTGTTGATAAATTAGAGCAACTAGGCGCTGTATGTATTTATGCCGATTTTAGTACCGATGACGGTATAAGTGCATTTATAAATACGCTTAAAGAGCATACAACATCGCTGCGCGCTATTGTTCACAATGCATCAAGCTGGGACTGCGAAGCTAACAATCCTGACTTTGCAGTACTGTTCGATAATATGATGCGTATACACGCCAAAACACCGTATTTAATTAATTTAATGTGCGCTGAGCTGCTTATAAACTATCAGCAAAGTGAAAAAGTACCTGCTGATATAATTCACCTTACTGATTATGTAGTTGAAACAGGCAGCCCTAAACACTTAGCTTATGCAGCAAGTAAAGCAGCTCTCGATAACTTAACTAAATCGTTTAGCGCTAAATATGCGCCAAACATAAAAGTGAACTCGGTTGCTCCATCACTCATTATTTTTAATGAACATGACGATGAGCAATATCGAGCTAAGACCCTTAAAAAATCATTAATGGGCATTGAACCCGGATGCCAAGAAATTATCAATAGCATTGATTTACTATTACAAAGCCACTACATCACAGGGCGCTCTTTGCCTGTTGATGGCGGCCGTCATTTAAAGTAAATATAAATAAACTGAGATATTTATGCACAATGAATTAAAAGAAAGTTACGAAAAAATCATCACCGCAGTAGGCGAAGATGCTAACCGCGAAGGCTTACTTGATACGCCAAAACGTGCTGCAAAAGCAATGGAATATTTAACGCAAGGATATCGTCAAACGCTTGATGAAATAACTAATAAAGCGGTATTTACATCTGACGCTGACGACATGGTGTTAGTGCAAGACATAGAGCTTTACTCTATGTGTGAGCATCATTTACTACCTTTTATTGGCCGTTGCCATATTGCTTATATTCCAAACGGTAAAGTATTGGGCTTGTCTAAATTTGCACGTATTGTTGATATGTTTTCACGCCGTTTTCAAATTCAAGAACAGCTAACGCATCAAATCGCTAAAGCAGTTGAAGAAGTTACTGGCGCTAAAGGTGTGGGCGTTATTGTTGAAGCAAAACACATGTGTATGATGATGCGTGGTGTAGAAAAGCAAAATTCAAGCATGCGTACATCAGTAATGTTAGGTAACTTTAGAAGCGACCCTAAAACACGCAACGAATTTTTGCAGCTTATAAAAGGTTAACCCTATGGCTAATGCAATTATTAACGTTACTAATTTGCGCCTGCGTACGTTTATTGGCTTTAACCCCGATGAGCGTGAAAAAAAGCAAGATGTAGTGATCAACCTAGAGATTCACTACCCTGCTGATGACGCATGTAAAACGGATGAAGTTGACCAAGCACTTAATTATAAAGTGATCACCAAAGAAGTAATTAGCTTAGTAGAGCAAGGCCACTTTTTACTGCTCGAAAAATTAGTGGCTGAAATTCTTGCGGTTTGTCACTCACACCCAAGTGTTCATTACGCTAAAGCACGTGTTGATAAACCGCATGCACTGCGTTTTGCCGACTCAGTGTCGTTAACGCTTGATTGGGCTAAATAAGGCCTTAAAAAACTTATTTAAAAAAGCTTTTCGAATCCTACGGCAAGGGCGATAACCGCTAAATAGCGCGCGCCTTTGCCTAGTGTTACTAGTAATAAAAACATACTAAAGCGCACTTTAAATATGCCTCCAATCACCGTTAATGGGTCTCCCACAACCGGTAACCAAGCAAATAACAAACTATATACACCGTATTTATTAAATTGCTTTTGTGCGCTATCAAGCCCTTTTTGCGATACAGGAAACCATTTTTTATCTTTAAAACGCAGTACCTGCGTGCCTAACCAGTAATTAACGCAGCTTCCCAATACATTTCCAAGTGTTGCTACGCACCACATAAGCCATAAATTAACTTTACCTTGGGCAATCATCCCCACCATTATCACCTCAGAAGAGCTAGGCAGTAATGTGGCAGATATAAATGCGCTAATAAATAACGTGAGATAAAGCATAATGTCCTTATGGCTAAACGTAAAAACCCAGCCTATAGCTGGGTTTATAATACCAATTTTATTAAAAACATGATCATTCTAGCGTATTAAATAACTCACTAACGACGTTAAAAATTATTTATATAGAACAACTATGTATCATAATTTTAGCCTTGTTATTGAGCTATTTTCTTATCGCTATAATAGATCACTAATTTAATGCAATTGGTATAAAAATAACTGAGGTTTTATTTTATCAAATTTAAACTAAACGGGTAATTAAACTCTTTACCTTCGTTAGCTTTAATACTCGCCATTACAACCATTACAAACCCAAAAATTGCCACTATAGGTAGTAATATTAAGCCTACTGCTACAAACATCAGTAAAAAACAAACTACATATGCAATTGCCATCGTTATTTGAAAGTTAAGCGCCTTTTTACCGTGCACGTCAACAACTGGCATCTCATCTCTTTTAATTAACCACACAATTAATGGCCCAATTATTGAGCCAAACGGCACAATAAATCCGGCAAGCGCACTCAAATGGCATAACATAGCCCACATACGGTCATCTTTATTAACTGGTTCAACCTGTTGATTTTCTTCCATAACACTCTCCTTTTTGTTTTATGTATGTTGCCTCTTAACTAAACAAATGTCTACA
The DNA here is from genome assembly GCF_002863625.1 of Pseudoalteromonas sp. MelDa3. NCBI lineage: Bacteria > Pseudomonadati > Pseudomonadota > Gammaproteobacteria > Alteromonadales > Pseudoalteromonadaceae > Pseudoalteromonas > Pseudoalteromonas sp. MelDa3. The sequence goes on from NZ_PJBR01000001.1 coordinate 22,758, forward strand.
AATCAACCAACGTATTTGTATTTAAAAATCACAGCGTAAAATCTTGTGATAAAAAAGTGATAAGTTTGTGAGAGTTTCTGGAGACGATTATTCAATACTTAACTCGAATCATCACTTACAGGAATAATAATGAAAACTTCTACATTAACAATTGCAATTCTTTTAGCGGCAGCTAGCCAATCGACTATGGCCGCAGAATTAGACCTAAAAGTTACTAACCTAACCAAGGGTATTCACTTTACTCCACTGTTAATTACAGCACACAACAGCGAAGACACACTATTTGAAGTCGCAACAGAGGCATCTACAGCATTACAAACAATGGCTGAAGGCGGCAATATTGCAGAGCTAGTTGCACAAGCAGCTGCAGCGGGCAGTGATATGGCTGCAAATCCAGCTGAAGGTTTACTTGCACCAGCCGCATCTACAACGGCAACACTAACAACTACTGACGGTAACGAGTACCTATCTTTAACTGCAATGATGCTACCAACTAATGATGGCTTTGTAGGCTTAAACAGCTGGAAAATCCCAACAGAAGCGGGTACTTACACAATTAATTTAAATGCTTACGATGCAGGCACAGAACAAAACAATGAGCTTGTAGTTGAAGGCTCTGGCGCTCCAGGTACTCCGGGGATTCCTGCGGCTCCAGGTGGCGACGCTGGCACTGGCGGTACAGGTATATTAAGTGGTGATACAAATACAAGCATCCATATTCACCCAGGTAGCTTAGGTGATGACGATTTAGAAGCGGGTAATAGCGATTTAAGTAATACAGTACACAGATGGTTAAACCCAGTAGCGCAATTAACCGTTACAGTTAAGTAGGAGCATGATTATGTCATCTGCTAACAACCTTAAAAAAAGTCTACTAGTGCTTGCACTTGCAACCACACTTGCAGCGTGTAGCGATAATGATAACGACCCAGTGGTTGAAGAGCCGGTCGTTGTTGAGCCAATTGTTGTAGAACCTGTGATCAGTGAGTTTACTATTACTTTTAGTAACTTAACTGCAGGACAGCCTTTGTCACCACTCTCTGTCATTGCTTTTGAAGATGAAGCACCTTGGACATTCGGCACAACAGCTTCTGTTGGTTTAGAAATGCTTGCAGAAAGCGGTGCAAATGAAGAATACCTCAGCTACGAAAGTGCACTTGCTGCAGTTTCAGCTGAAGGCGCTATTGGCCCTGGTGAAACCACCACAGTAATCATTACTGTTGAAGAGCAAGAAACGCTTAATTTGTCATTTGCTGCCATGCTTGGGAATACAAATGATGCTTTTACCGGTCTTAGTTCTTTAGATGTATCAACATTAGAAGTTGGCAGTTCGTTATCACGCACTACGACTGCTTATGATGCGGGTACGGAAGCAAATACAGAAACAGCTGAAACTGTGCCAGGTCCTGCCGCTAGCGGTGAAGGGTTTAACGAAATACGTGACGATACAGCCGATATAATAACGATGCATCCAGGCATTGTTTCAAATCAAGATGGATTATCTACATCAGCACTTGGTGTTGAACATAAGTTTGATAACCCAGTATCGAAAATAGTAATTACGCGCACGCAGTAACGTTCCAGCTTGTAATGGGGAAGTAAGGGAGCACGGATGCCCCCCTTTTTACGAGGTAATACATGCGTCACGAAAAAATATTAGTAGTAGAAGATGACAGAGAAATAGGTAAGTTAATTACCACGCAGCTAACGTCGCTTAACTTACATGTTGATCATGTTGTGAGCGCAGAACTTGCCTTAAAAAAAATAGCTAAGCATCCCTACGGACTTATTTTACTCGATATAAACTTACCCCAAATGGATGGTTTAAGCTTATGCCGAAAAATAAAAGAGCATTACCCTACTACCTCCGTTATTTTACTCACCGCGCTTAGTAGCGATATGGACAGAGTTATTGGCCTTGAAATGGGCGCCGACGATTATATTTGTAAACCCTTTTTTGCACGCGAATTACAAGCCAGAGTAAAAACCCAATTACGCCACAGAGCACAACTACTCGCTAGCCAAAATAACGACAACTCCCCCGTTGATAGCGAACAAACACTAAATGTAGGCTCACTCAATATAGAATTTAGTTCGCACCAAGTGTATTTAGGCAAGCAAGCCCTTAACCTTACCGCCACCGAATTTGATTTACTCGTTTACTTTGCACGCCATCCTAATCATGTTTTTAGCCGCCAGCAGTTACTCGATAAAGTATGGGGTTACCAACACAGTGGGTACGAGCATACGGTTAATTCACATATAAACCGCTTACGTGCCAAGCTAGAAGAACACCAACAAGCGCCTATCATCGAAACAGTTTGGGGTGTTGGTTACAAACTAAACCCTAGCCAACTCAATTAAGACACCTATTATGAAATTATCTTTGTATCAAAAATTAGCTATATCGCTAGTCGTGATTTTTTGTTTTATTTGCGCCCTAGTTTACGGCTGGAGCAAGCAATTAGAACTGACTTCAAAACACCACGCCGAACAAAATCTGCACTTAGCGTTAGCGGAACATTTAGTACAAGATAACCCATTAATAAAAGAAGGTGTTTACGACTATAAAGCGCTTGAAAACCTCTTCCATACCTTAATGTTATTAGGTCCTGCGTTTGAATTTTATTTTGTAGACGAAACCGGAAAAATTCTTACTTACTCAGCAAAGCCGGGTAAAGTTAAACGCACGCATATTAGTTTAACGCCTTTAAAAAGGCTGATTAACGACCCAAGCGCTGCACCTATTTATGGTGATAATCCTCGTAATAAAGAGCAACAAAAAATATTTTCAGCCGCGCCAGTATTTAATCAAGATAAGCTACAAGGTTATTTATATGTAATTATTGGTGGTGAGGCTTACGATACCTCACTAAGCACTGTAAAAAATAATGATAAGTTATGGCTAGCTGCTTTATGGCTTGGCTCTGCACTCGCATTTTTATTTATTGCGATGCTAATTTTACTACGTTTTTTTACCAACCCAATTCAGCGCTTAGCACGCGATGTTAGTAATATTGAAGCCGCTAACTACAGCCTTACCGACACCAAGCTAAGTAATTACTCAACGCAAAAAAGTAACGAAGTGCATAGTTTAGGGCGAAGTATTCAAGCCATGCTAACGCGTATTAATGAGCAGTTTAAAGCGCTTGAACAAGGCGATAAACAACGCAAAGAGTTGCTAACTCATCTATCGCACGACCTACGTACACCACTTGCTTCACTGCAGGGGTTTTTAGAAGTATTGAATCAGTCGGGCGAGCAGCTAAGTAAACAAGAGCAGCAAGAATACTTGCAGGTATCGCTTAATAATTGTGGGCAATTAAAGCTACTCATAGAGCAAATATTTGAGCTTGCTCACTTAGAAAATGGCGAAATAAGTATAAATAAAGAAACCTTTAATTTAGGTGAACTCATTTACGATTGCATGGCAAAATTTAGTTTAGCCGTTGACAAAAAAGGCATTAGTTTGTCGGTAGAACCTGCGATTTGTGATTTTCCTGTGGTTGCCGATATAGCTAAATTAGAGCGCGTGTTAAGTAACTTAATTGATAATGCAATTAGGCATACCCCTCGCGGCGGCAGCATTGCAGTACATGTAAAACGCAGTGACGATAATCAACTATTTGTGCATGTATCAGACACAGGCGTAGGCATAAAAGAAGATGAGCTGAATGCTATTTTTGATCCGCACTACCAAGCAAGTAATTCTAATAAAGAAGGGCGCCAGCAAGGTGGTTTAGGATTGGCTATTTGCAGAGGGTTATTAAAACTGATGGATAGCGAAATTTACGTACAAAGTGAAATTGGTAAAGGCACTATGTTTAGCTTTAACTTGCCACAAAAAAAGGTGCTTTCTTAAAAAGCACCTTACATTTTTTGTTTATTTTAAATATATAAATTAATTACTTTTTAATACCCGCTAAATCAAGCATAAATGCATAGTTTAGCGCGGTATCTTCTAAGCGTTTAAAGCGACCTGATGCACCACCGTGCCCTGCTTCCATATCTATTTTAAACAGTAACTTATTGTCATCAGTTTTATAGTCACGCAGCTTAGCAACCCATTTTGCAGGCTCAAAGTATTGAACTTGTGAATCGTGCAAGCCAGTCGTTACTAGCATATTAGGATATGCTTGCTTAGATACTTGGTCGTATGGCGAGTAAGACAGCATGTAATCGTAATACGCTTTTTCGTTCGGATTACCCCATTCGCCGTATTCATTTGTTGTAAGCGGAATGCTCGCATCAAGCATCGTTGTTACTACATCTACAAACGGTACCGCAGCAACCATGCCTTTATAAAGCTCAGGCGCTTGGTTTGCTACTGCGCCCATTAATAAGCCACCAGCACTGCCACCTAACGCAAATATTTCATCTTTTGCGCCATACTTTTGAGAAACCAATGCTTTGGTTACGTCAACAAAGTCGTTAAATGTATTCTTTTTAGTTAGTAGCTTGCCGTCTTCGTACCAAGGGCGACCTAGCATTTGCGAGCCACGTACATGAGCAATTGCAAATACAAAACCACGGTCTAACAAGCTCAAACGTGAGCTTGAGAACGTTGGATCCATTGTTGCACCGTATGACCCATAACCATATTGCAGTAGCGGGTTAGTGCCATCTTTTTTAAACGCATCTTTACGGTAAACTAAACTTACCGGTACTTTTATGCCATCGCGTGCTGTAATAAAAATACGCTCTGACGCGTAATTGCCAGCATCAAAATCACCTAACACAACCTGTTGCTTAAGAAGCGTTTTATCGCCAGTCGCTAAATCTACATCGTACGATGAGCTTGGAGTGGTCATGCTTGTGTAGTAAACACGTAACGTGCTGCTATCTATATCGTTATTGCCATAAGTACCAATTGTATAAGCGCTATCGTTAAAGCTCAGTGGTAACTCTTTACCTGTTTTTAAATCACGCGCAATCAACTTTGATTGGCCCATTTCACGTTCTTGGTAAACTAAGTAGCTATTAAATAAATCAATGCCTTCGAGTTTAATATCATCGCGCGCAGGGATCACACTTTGCCAATTAGCCTTGTCGCCTGCTTTATCAATATCAACTTTCATCAGCTGAAAATTTACAGCATCTAAGTTAGTTACAATGTAGTAAGTATTCCCTAGCTTCGAAATATCATATTCAAGCCCTGCTTCGCGCTCAATTAAGCGTTTAGGCATTGCCTTAGTATCATCAGCACTTAATACCGATACGCCTGATGCAGCCGTGCTACTGTGCCAAATATAAATCTCTGACTCATCTTTGCTTTTACTCATACCCATGTAGTAACTGGTATCAGTTTCTTCGTAAATTAGCTCATCATCAGCTTGCGATGTACCTAATGTATGACGATACACTTGGTAACCTAGTAGAGTTTGTAAATCTTTTTTAATGTAGTAAACCGTTTTATTATCGTTTGCCCACACAATGCCACCGTTGGTGCCTTCAAGTGTGTCTTCGAGTAATTTACCGGTAGTTAAATCTTTTATTTTTACGCTATAAATACGACGGCTAACAGTATCTTCGCCATAAGCCATTAAATTGCCATTAGGGCTTACATCTAAACCACTTACTGCATAATAATCATGGCCTTTAGCAAGCTCATTTACATCTAAAATAACTTGCTGATCGGTACCTGCAAAATCGCTGCTGCGTAAGTAAGTAGTGTACTCGTTATCGCCACGTGTTTGTGTTGAGTAAAAATAATCACCGTTTTTAACTGGGACTGAATCATCGTCTTTTTGAATACGCCCTTTTAGCTCTTCAAACAACTCACTTTGCAGCGTTTTAGTATGTGCGAGCATTGCATCAGTGTATGTATTTTCAGCTTCTAAATAGTTAATTACCTCTGGTGCTTTACGTTCATCATCACGCAGCCAATAGTAATCATCTATACGTGTGTCACCATGAATAGTCATTTCATGTGGCACTTTTTTAGCAACCGGGGCAACAGCTTGGACTACTTGAACCGTTTTAACTTGTGTATTACTTTTTTTGGTTTCTTCAGGGGCTTGATTACAGCCACTTAAAATAGCGAGTGATAGTGCTGCGAGTGCGAATGGGGTACGTTTCATCAGTCAAAGTCCTTGTTGTATTTTTATTTTTATTAAGTAATTAAATATACCTAAAAATAACCTGTGTTGTGATTTAGTTTGTGAAGCTATGTAAAGTAAATCAACGTAATTCCTCTTTTCTTAATAAGCCTACATCAGGTACTCTGTAGATATATAAATCACTTTTAGGCTCAACTGATTAAGGGTAGTAATGAATAGCGAAGTAATTAACATTTTAACTATGGCAAAAGTAATTCAAACGGCCGTTGCTCCCGTATTTTTAATCACAGGTATAGCAGCAACTTTAGGTGTTTTATCTAATCGCTTAGCACGAATTACCGACAGAGCGCGCTTATTGGAGCGAAGATTAAAAGTAAATACAGATGATGATTTTAATAAGTCGCTAGCAACAGAACTCCGCGCTTTATTAAAAAGATCTCGATGTATACATATTGCTTTTAGTCTAAGTGTATTAAGTGCCTTACTTGTATGTGCTGTGGTTATGTTTTTATTTTTGTCGCATATTCAATCCATTAACTTAAGCGTAACTATTGCTTGCTGCTTTGTCGCCGCAATGGCGTTACTCATTTGTGCGTTTATTTCGCTATTAGGTGAAGTGTTTTTAGCAACCCGCAGCATGCGACGAGGCATGATATTTGCCGATATAGGCATTAATGATTAACTTTTTATTAAATCCGTCGTATTCGCTTGAATAAAAATGGCGTTACATACAAGATATTAGATCAGAAATAATACTCAACAGGGGCAAACATGAAATTAAAAAAAGTATTAGCAACAATAGCACTGGCAACGTGTGCATTTAGCGTATCGGCAAATTCTGCATTTAAAGAACCAAGTGACGCGATTGAATACCGCCAAGCTGCGTTTTCAATGATCTCAGTGCAAATTGGTGACATGGGCGCAATGCTAAAAGGCAAAGTACCTTTTGACGCAGAGCAATTTAAAATGCGTGCTAACAACGCTGCTGCACTTTCAAAAATGCCATGGGAAGCGTTTTACGAAGGAACAGATAAAGGTGACACAGCTGCACTTGCTGCTGTTTGGGCCGAAAATGCAACCTTTGTTGAAAAAGCGAATGCTTTTGCAGCAAATGCAGATAAGCTAGCGTTAGCAGCCCAATCGGGCGATAAAGCCGTAATTGGTAAGGCTTTTGGCGCATGGGCTAAAGGCTGTAAAGATTGCCATAAGCAATTTAAAGATTAATTATTGTTGTAGCCAGTTTAACAACAATAAATAGATAATAAAAAAGCACTGAGCGTTAATAACGGTCAGTGCTTTTTTTATGTTTTTTATCTACGAGACTTTCACAGCTCGGCTTTTAAATGGGCGTTTAAATACGGCACCAATATCACCTAAAATAATGTATAAACACGGTACTAATATAAGCGTTATTAACGTTGCAAACATAACAGCAAAGCCAAGTGCTACTGCCATAGGTATTACAAACTTAGCCTGCAGGCTTGTTTCAAACATAATAGGTAATACACCAGCAAAGGTTGTTATAGACGTTAATAGTATTGCTCTAAAGCGGGCACAACCAGCTTCTATTACTGCATTTTTAACGCTAACACCTTCGCGGCGAACTTGGTTTACATAATCTGTCATTACAAGTGAATCATTTATAACAACACCTGCTGCGGCAATTAAGCCAAATCCCGACATTAAGCTCATATCTAAATCAAACCAGTAATGACCCCAAATAGCCCCGGTTAAACTAAACGGAATAACCGACATTACAATAAGCGGTTGTGAATAGCTTTTAAGCGGCACAGCTAGCAGTATGTATACTAAAATCATTCCGCCAATAAAAAACATTATTTGCTCATTAGCTTGAGCTTGCTGCTCTTCTATTGCGCCACCAAGCTCTGATTTAACACTTGGGAATTCTTCTATTAGCTGTGGCAGTAGATTTTCTTTTACTTGCTTAACCACTTCGCCTGGCTCAATTTGCTCTTCATCAATATTGCCATAAACATACACGGTACGGTAACCACCTTCACGGCGTATATAGCTAATACCTGGCGTTTCTGTTAGCTCTACTACATCACCAAGAAGTACTTCTCGCCCTTGTGGGGTAGTAACAACGGTGTGTTTAAGCGATGAAAATGCCTCACGAGTCAGCTTAGGGTAACGTACCATTACGCGTACTTCTTCGCCGTTTCGGATTACACGCTGTGCTTCGCCACCATAAAAACTAGCACCCACTTGATTTGCAATGCCGGCTAAATCTAAGCCTAAATCGTAAGCAACGGGTTTAAGGCTCATTTGCACTTCTTTGCTCGCAGGATCTATGGTTGAGCTAATATCAAACAACCCTTTTTGCTGTTGAAGTAATTGAATAAAACGACGACCCGCTTGATTTAAAGTATCTATGTCTGAGCCATACAGTAAATAGCCAAACTCGCCGCCGCCATTACCACCGCCGCCACCAACATCGTCTTGAATAGTTAACGACTTAATACCAGCAATAGTCGGCATAGCCTCACGCCACCGGCGAGAAAGTTCAAATGCATTGTATGGACGTGAATCTTCGTCAACTAATGGAGCTAGTAACTGCGACTCGGTTCTGCCTTGGTTAAATACCAATACATCACGAATAATTTTTTGACCAAACTCACGTTCAGTCTCTTCATCGACTCTAAGTACCATAGCTTCTATTTCACGAATAGCAGCAATGGTTTGTAAGTCAGAAACGTTGTCGTTCATTTCTACTTGAATTTGTGGAAAGTCGTGCGGCACTTTAGGAGTTGGAACTGTACGTACTTTATTAGACGTAATAAGTGCAATACTGATTATAAACATTGCAATAAAAGCAAACAAAACAGTCCAGCGCCAATCAACACACTTAGCAATAAAACGTTTGTATGGGCCATTTACGAAACCAAAAAAGCGTGTATTGAAGCGATCGCGCCAACCACCCTTTTTAATCGGCGAAAAGTGCGTATGAGCAATGTGAGCTGGCAGTATCAGCTTTGATTCAATCAAACTAAATACTAAACACAGCATTACTACAACGGCTATACCATAAAAGAAGGCACTTTCTGGCCCGCTCGACATTGTGAATGGTGCAAATACAGCAATTGTTGTTAACACACCAAAGGTTGCAGGGGTCGCGACTCGGTTAGCGCCACGCACAACATTTTCTACACCACCGCCGCTTTTTTCAACTTCGGTGTAGGCAGCTTCCCCTATCACTATGGCATCATCCACCACTATGCCGAGCACCATTATAAAAGCGAATAACGAAATAATATTAATGCTAATGCCAAATAGTGGCATCATCATCATGGCCCCTAAAAAACAAACAGGTAAGCCAATCATTACCCAGAGCGCTAGTTTAAAACGCAAGAATAACGACAACATAATTGCCACCAAAATGGCACCTTGAAACAGGTTAGCTTTCATCATATCAAGGCGAGCATTTAGGTAGTAGGTCATATCCATTAATGGCTCTAATCGAATACCTGGCGGTAGCTGCTTATTTTTTTGATCAATAAACGCTTTAACCGAATCCGCAACGGGAATCATGTTTTGCTCTTGCGTTGCTTTTACCGATAAATACACCGCGTTTTCGCCATTAAACTTAAAGTAGCGCTCACCTTCGGTAAATTGATCTTTAATAACTGCAATATCTTGCAGTAAAACTTTAGCGCCATACTCGCCAATTTTTACCGGAATTTGCCTAAACTCTTCACCTGAGTAAAACTGATTCTCGACGCGAACAGAAATAACACCTGCGTCTGTTTTTAGCTGCCCCGCCGAAAAGTTAGCTGAATAACGACGCACTGCATTCATTACATCACTAAGGGTTAGGTTATATTGACGCAGCGTATCGGGCTCTATTTCAATTGCTATTTCATCAAGAGGAACATCGTTTACCACTAACGACACGTTAGATAACTGTAGTAACTCATCCTCTATTTGGTTTGCTATAGGCTTAAGCTCTGTAAGTGGTAAATCAGCAACGAGCGTCATACCTATAACATCTTGCCTAAACTCAACCTGACTTATGGTGACCGGTTCCATACCCGCCGGAAAAGTCGCAATGCCATCAACACGCAACTTTACTTTATCAAGCACATCGGTAAGTTTTGCATCGGTGTTTATTTCCAGGCTTGCTGTACCGCCATTTCTAAATGCGCGATATACGCCTTTTTTAATTTCGGTTATATCTTTAAGTGACTCTTCAACTTTTATAAGAATACTTTCTTCTATTTCCTGAGGAGAGGCACCTGGGTAATTAGCCTCAATATTAATGTAGTTAATCTCTACATTAGGAAACATTTGACGTTGAATCGTAAAGTAACTTATAGCCCCCATAATAATGATAAAAAACATCATTAAATTAGCGGCTACTGAATTATTAGCAAAGTAGGCAATTAGCCCTGTTTGTTTTTGTTGTATTGACTCGCTCATAACTATTACACCCTACAGCTGTTGCGTGTTTGAAGTGCTCGTTTCTGAGCTTTCAGGTTTTGCAGCTACACCTGCAATTTTAACCTGCATTCCTTTTTGCGGGTATTCAGGTAGAGTAATAACGAGTTTGTCATCGGCATTTAAACCACTGCTAATATAAAAATACTCACCCTCTTCACGAATAACCGTTACTTTGCGAGGCTCTAGTTCTTGATTTTCGTTTACTACCCACACAGTTTGGTTGTTAACCAAAGCTTGCGGTAAACGGTAAATATTATTAAGCATTGCACCTGCAAAATTCACCTGTACGTAGCTGCCAAACTTAATGGCTGGTTGTATGTTTTTAAGACCGTATGGGTCTTCTATACGCACTACTAGACTGCTCATACGCGTAGCGTTATCAACAATCCCTAGGTCGCGGTCAATTACACCTTCACGGGTGAAGCTGTTTAGGCCCTTTTGAATAATCGTCGCGGTAATGCCTTTAATACGTTCTGGCAAAAAAACGCTATCGAACCCTGCTATAGGAATAATCACTTCAGCAGTTTCAATATTATTGAGCTCAGCAACTTGCGAACCCATAGTGACAAATTGACCAACACCTACATTTCGGCTAATAACCAATGCATCGTAAGGGGCTGTTACTTCACAATTATCTAAGTCACGTTGTGCACGTTTTAATGCAGCTTGCGCCGACTTTACAGATGCCTGCGCACTTAACACTTGAGGCTTACGTAAAAATAAGTCGGTACGCGCTTTACTTGGAAAACGCTTTGCTTCATCTGCGGCTACTTGAGCTTGAGCCTGCTCTTCAATTAAGCCTGCTTGGGCACGAGCAATTTCTGCCTCCGCAACAAGTACTGCTGCTTCGTAGTTGTCTTTTTCGATAGTGAATAACGTTTCACCGCGAGCAACGATGCCACCGGCTACAAAATTAGGATGCCAACTTAACACTTCACCCGACACCTGCGCCGAAAGCTGTGTACTTTCAAGAGGCTTTACTTCACCGTAGCTATTAATAATAACTTGATGATCGTTTGCAGCCACTGGCTCAACCTGCACTGTTGGACGAGTATCAATTACTTCTTTTTTTTCTGGCTCTTGTGCAATGGCATTTATTCCCATAAAGCCAACAACACCAACAATTAGCGCTACAAATGGAAAAACCCATCTAAGTGAATTTGTTTGCATATCCTATTATCCCCAAAATTCTATTAACGTCATAATACCAGAGCCATATGAAACATTAAGGTGACATTTGTAAGCAACTGTTACAAATGCGTATATTAATAGATAAAATAAAGGAAGTAGCTTAAAAAAACGACTAGTATAATAATAAAAAACAAGCAGTTGGTATGATTTTGAAATGAATAATTAAACCTTGTTCCTTGTCAAATATAAAGCTCCTAATTAAATATAAATAGTGCCTTTTAAATACCTTACAGCATGCCCCGTTAAGGTGACGGTTGTATCACCCACTTCACATAGTAAATACCCGCCTCTGCTTGAAGCCTGATAAGCGCTTAACGTAGTTTTACCCAATTGCTGCGCCCAGTAAGGTGCCAAGCCAGTATGAATAGAGCCTGTTACATAATCTTCGTCGCCACCGCTTGCAGGCCAAAAATAACGAGATATAAAATCATATTCAGCACTTGCAGCAGTGGCAACTACATCAAGTGGATAAAGCGTTTTTAAAAGCTCTGAGCTAGTTTTTAATTCAAGTATTTGATCGGCGTTTTCATAAATAACAAAGTAGGCTTGGCGATTTTTAAGCACTTTACTCGGTTGCATAGACAGGCCATCAAGCAGTTGCTGAGGCACATTTTGCACTTCAACCGGTGCTTGTTTTGGAAAGGTCATTGCAAAGCTGCCATCAGCGTTTTTATTAACGATTAGCTCGCCCACCGCATCAGCAATAAAGCGAATTTGCGATATGTTATGCTCTTCACATAAAACATAGGCAGCCGCAAGTGTGGCGTGACCACAAAAATCGATTTCCATTAACGGCGAAAACCAACGAATAACAAAACTTCCATCGTCTTGCAGGCAGGTAAAAGCAGTTTCAGATACGTTATTCTCAGCGCCAATCTTTAGCATTAAATCGTCACTTAACCACGATTCTAGTGGGATCACTGCCGCATAGTTACCTTTAAATAACTCATTCGTAAACGCATCAATTTGATGAATAGCTAATTGCACTTTAATCCCCTAAACTATTTTATATACACGCTGAAGGTAAAATTTCTTTTGGTACTGTTGTTTTATTTTCGCCAACCGCTTGCATGCCAGTTACCGGTTCGTCAAACCCACATAACCACGCAATCGGGCTTGTAGGGCTTCCCGTTACAACTGCGGGTCTGAATGTAAAAACTGTATTTTGCAAAAGCTGTGAAGCTTTATTACCCAAGCTAATATGAATAGCACCATTATCAACTGTAATACCTGTTACCCGATTGCCAATCAAAAATTTACTTGCAGGCACACCTGCTTGTTCATTACTTGCTGGAAAACGCCTGTTTTCAAGATAATAAACCGTAACGTCTTCTCTAATGGCAGCAGCCATTGCAAGTGGGTCAACAAGTTCTGCTCGTTGTATATACTTACTGTATTGAGGTAGCGCAACCGCAGCTAAAATACCAATAATGGACACCACCACCATCAACTCTATTAACGTAAATCCTTTTGTTCTCATAGCACTTCTCCTAGCATAAATAGTGGTTGATAAGCCGCTTTCACAAATAAGCAAATAGACACAACAATGACCAAACCATAAACAATAACGAGCTTACTTATAAAGCTTTTAATATGTGTATTAAGTAACTTTAGCTGCTGCTTTAATAACGCTTTAAATTCTTCTTGGGTTTCTAAACCTAGCAGCTCGCATTGAGCTAAGTGCTGGGTTTGAGGTGTAGAGGCTTTAACACCCTTTTTATGATTACTTGGAAATAATAGCGTGGTAATTAAAGAGTTATGCTCATTAATTAATTGACGAGGAATAAGAAATTTAAATAAACCCGAAAAAGGCTTTAGCTCTGTGAGAGCACTTACATTTTTTAGCTTTAAAATAACGGTAAAAATAACACTCAGCAATAAAACGAGTAAAATAATTGGCACATACCAGTACGTAAAATAATCATCAAATACATGATTTAAAGAAACAGTATGCTTGCTATATATCTCAACAAAAGTAGGCACAACAAAAGACTGATACAACAAAGAGGATAAAACATAAATAACAAATACAATGGTTAAGTAACTAAGCCAGCCCTTGTGCTCAAACTTAAATTCGTTAACTAATTCCGGTAAACATTGATAATACGTAGCTTGCTTTTGCGATGTTGCTTCATCTTGAGATGCAATTTGCGTCACCAGATTATGCGCTAATTTACTATGCGACCCGCTATTGGCATACATATTTAAATGGGGCGGTGTACTCAGCTCATCTTTTTGCTCTGTACTTAGTGTTTTAGAGCTATTAACACGGCAAATATAGCCAAACTGATTCCAATTCATACTTTACCCTTTTATTAGATAAAGTAATTTGCCATAAATTAGGCTAAATAGGAACTTAAGTAGCTTGTTTTTAAGCCATTACAGGCCGCATTCTATAATATTGCATACAACCAAATTGCACAGCATTGGTAAGCAACAGCATAATAAACATAAGTAAGTGCGCCGTGCTTGGAGCCGCTGTTGTAAGCTCAACAACTAAGCCGCAAATACCAGCAATAAACTGCAAGCTAAAGTAGCGCGCGCTTAAATTACTTACATTACCCGTACGCAATGTTTTATAAGTTTGCGGCATAACACGTACCGAACTCATCACAAGGCCAACATACGTTAAAGCGCTTAATACCGTTGCAGTATCGAGGCTTGAATTCAAAAGTAGTGAAAAAGGCAGTAACGAAAAACCTAGCATAGTAAACAACTGTACCCGTTCTCGTTTAGCTGCGTTATAACGTGCAAAAAAATACAAAATAAGTCCGCTTAACGCACCGGTTACAATAAATGGTAACGCAATATAAAAACGCTCAAAATAAATATTGTAGGTTATAAAATAAAGGCTTTGTGCTAACCCAAACGTCATCATCAATAGTGATAAACCTGAGACACTACGATTTTTTCGAATTTTGTTTAGTAATGGTAAAAAACTAAAAACCAGAATAAATGAAGACAATATAGGCAAATAATGCGCCAAAGCAACCTCGATCGTTATATAAATGTTAATTAAACACGGAAATAAAAACATTTAATAAACATTTGTTTTAAAAGGCTTTTACTATGAGCGCGGCATTGTAGAGCCGCGTAAATTTAACTCAACTAAATAAGACATTCTTGTTTTAGGTACTGGCAAGCTAGGTATACAAAAACCGTAGAATTAAGTTCACGGTTTACCGGTTTAATAGAAAGCCTCACCGCCAAACTATTAAATAAAAATGATAGTTGTTATCATGCGCAAGTCATTAACTGCTGTATATAAAACTACCTATGAGAAAAACTCTTTTTAAAATTCACAGTTGGATCGCTCTAATAGCTATCATTCCATTGATTGTTATTAGTATTACAGGGAGCGTATTAGTTTTTAAAAGTGAAATAGATGGCTTACTTATGCCAAGCAGCCACTTTGTTGTAAATGCACTGCCAGAGCGCATGCCAATCGACACGTTAATTGCCAAAACAGAGCATGCTTACCCTGAATATGTAGTAGGTAGTTGGGAAATATTTAACGATGATACAGCTGATCGGGTTTACTTAGTCAAACGCGGCACAGAGCAATGGTATAAGTTTCATTTAAACCAGTATACGGGTGACATTTTGTCTGAACCTGTTGGTACCAGCCATTATTTTACCGATTGGTTTTTAGAACTACATTACACTTTTTTACTGAACGACTTTAAAAACCTGCCAGGGCAAACAGGCACTGTACTAGGCTTCTTTTTTGCTCTGTTTTTATTGGTATTAGGTATTACTGGACTTATTATTTATCGTAAATTTTGGCAGCGTCTATTTAGTGTGCGCTGGCGTTCAACACTGCAAATTGTACTTAGCGACATTCATAAAATGACGGGGGTTATAGGATCTCCCATCATTATTATTTTAGCTATCACAGGTGGCTACTTTAACTGGGCGGTGTGGTATCACGAAGTTATTGAACACGCAGAGGAAGAGCACTTTGTACTAACCAAAAACCTACACAGTAGCGATATTTCGTTTCAACGCATACTTGATGACAGTAAAAAGCAAATCTCCACTTTTAACGGTACGTTTTTAGTTATGCCACTCGAGCCTGACGAAAACATTACCTTATTCGGCGAAGTCGATACCGCCAACCCACTTGCTAGTGAGTATGCCAATACGGTTAGCTATAACAAGCTAACAGGCGAGCACATAGCTAACTGGGATATTCGCGAAGTAGGCGTTGGCTGGCAGGTAATTGATAGTTTTAGAAAACTTCATTTTGGCTACTTTGCAGGGCTAATAAGTAAAATACTGTGGTGCGTAATTGGTTTAAGCCCAGTGTGGCTAGCAGGTACTGGTTTTTACTTATGGTTTACTCGCCGAAAACGTAAAAAACAATCACAAAAAAATCGCTCAAGTAAACGCAGTACAGCAAGTGCTTGATTAAAAACCCACCACATTGTAATGTAAAATTTAACAATGGAGTGGGTTTATGATGTTTTATAAAATAGCAGTCTGTATTACTTTTTTATATTTAGTTGGATGTAACACAACCAAGGTTCAGCAAGTAGAACAACAAATAGAGCTTGAACAACTATTAAACCATTCTTTGTTTAATAAACTCGACACACCTTCTGAGCACAGTATTTTTGAGTTACCAAATGCTGAAAAAGAAAAATTTTTAGCCTATGCCGAAAAACAAAAACAGTCTGAAATCCGTCATGACCGCATTATTTACAACTACCTCGAAAGCAACTTAGCTAACTTTAAATACCACGGCGATACACTTACTTCAGCCCAAGCCTTAAAACTTTCGCAAGGGAACTGTATTAGCTTAGCTGTTTTAACACAAAGCTATGCACAAGCTCTCGGATTAGAAACGAGCTTTCAAGAAGTAACAAGTCAGCCCATATACGCAAAAGAAAATAATGTTGTTTATGTAGCAAGCCACTTTAGAACAAGAGTATACGCCCCAAAAGTAGAGAAAAAAGATGATAATATTGTTGAATTTTTCAGAGCGGGCACCTTAATTGATTACTTCCCTACCCGTCGCAGTTTTTATTCAAGCAGCGCAGACTATAACGATTTAGTTTCTAAGTTTTACAGTAATTTAGCTGCAACAGCGCTAGCAGACAAACAGCTGGATATTGCTTACTCACTTATTTTACAAGCAAACAAATACACCCCCAATGATCCTGAATTATTTAATATAGCTGGCATTTTACATCGCCGAGCTGGTGATTTACAAAGCGCTAAAAACATCTATCAAGCAGCACTTAGTAATAACGAAATAAGCATTAATTTAATCAGCAACTATCAGCTTTTAGCTAAAAAGTTAGGCGACAAAGAGCTTGTTAAAGAGCTCACCTCACAATTAGTTAATAAAGAAAAAGACCCATACGAATTACTAGTGATCGCTAAAAACAACTTACAAGCTGGCCACGCTCATCAGGCTAAAGCACACCTTGAACAAGCGATTACTAAAGCGCCTTACATTGCTGAGCTATACTTGGAACTCGCAAAAGTTCGCTATCAACAAGGTAATATTAAACAAACACAAACCTTACTTGAGAAAGCAATTGAACTAGAACGTGATAATCAAAAACTCGATGTATATCAAGCTAAGTTACTATCCTTGCAGATGGATAAGTAACTTAGCCAATTAATATTTATAACGAATAATAAAAGCTCAGCCACGCTCGCATTTCATCTTCAAAACTGTCGCCTTCTACTCGCGACAGTCCCATATTAAACGTTAAATCGTTTACACCTGCTGGCCCCATTCCAAAACTAAAGTCACCTTGGTATTTTAAGCCGTAGCTTTGTGCGTATACGGTGTCGTCGAGTTGATGTTGCTTATAATAAAGCCACGGCATGCCTTCTTTAAAGCTAAAGCCGCCACCGTAGCCTTGATAGCGCTTTGCAGTTGCACTGTGAAAAGGCAGCTCAGATGAAAGTACATATTCACTATTTTGCTGCTGATTAATAAGATTTGAGCTAAAGCCACCTAATGCAAGGCTCCTGTCGTCACGTTGCTTTTGAGAAAAGTTTGCATAAAGAGGAATACCAAACGCTTTACCAAAAATTTTTGCTGCTAAATCATAACCTTGCCAATTATTACTTTTGCTACCGCCATCGTACCAACTCGCATAAATACTTTGGCCTATAGCAAAGTCTTGACGATCATATTGCCAATTTTGAGCAATACCTAAACGCGTCCAACTTTTATGGCTTTGCTTATAATCAGTGTAATTGTAGGCAAGCTCTGGTGTTAAACTTAACTGTCCAAATTTAACGGGGTAACTTATTGCGGCAAAACCACCACGGGCATCCATGTCTGCACTTAGACTTTGCTGATACTGGCGCGATGTATCTAAATTGTAGTCAAACAGTGCAAGTTTCAGTTTTACATCAAGCGCATTATATTTTGCCTGCACATAACCACCGTGCAATGCCCCATCGTGTAAATCAGTGCTATAACCCGCTTGTAAGTCGAGCTGCTTTAATAAGTCGCTACTTTTAATGCTTAAATCTAACAAACTGGTAGAAGCCGAATAATATTGAGAGCCAATCGCGAAAGTAGCGTGCTGGTCGAGCACGTTGTAATTTGTTTGCTCTGTAGTTTCGTGCTTATATATTTTAGCTTTTGGAAGTGTATGTTCGTTTACTATTAGCAGCGGTGCTTTTTTGTTAGCTGCAAACTCAGTAACTACAGTGCTTTTTATAGCTTTTGGCAGTGTTTTTACATTTGGCCCATCTGCAGTTATCGAAAAATAGAGTAACGAGCCATCGGCCATTTCAATTGGGTGGGCAACGGCATCTTGCCCTTGGGTTAACTTGGTGAGTGTTTTACTCTCTATGTTGTAGTTATAAATATCGGTGGCGCTATTTAAACCTGCAACAAAGTAAAGTGACTCGCCATTATGACTAAAGCTCGGCTGACTTAAATATTGATACCCGTTTGGCATAGGTACTAATTGCTGCTGATTGCCGCCTACATCTTGTATATACAATTGCCAATTTTCATTTAATGATGTTGATAAATAAGCTAATTTAGTTTCATCAGGACTGAGTATTGGGTAATCGTAAGTTGTCTCAAGGCTTTTTGTAAATAATGGTGTGATGGTTTGCGTATTGAGATCAACCTTTACTAATTCAGAGTAGCCATCTCTTATTTGCTCGCCATACAAGGTTTCACCGTTACTGGTTACGTTAAAACGACGTATACCAGCAAGCTCGGTAAGCTGTTTAATATTTCCAGTGTCAGTGTTATAGCTAAATATGTCAGACACTTTGTTATAAACACCCGACTCTTCATTGCTGTACGCATTGAAATACAACGTTGTGCTATTTACCCATTGAGGGTTTGCAATACCGGCTTGGTTAATTTGATTAAGTACTTGTTTTTGTTCACGCTTAAATACACTGGGCGCTGTATCGGGAATGTCTTGTGCATCGTTTTCGAGTAGCTCTTTTTGCGCTTTAGTAAACTCTTCTTGCGCTTCAATGTTGTCATCAGTGCTATAAATTATAAGCTTGGTATTACTCTCTTTATCTCGCTCAACAATCGCAATTTTACTACCATCATTTGAAAGGGCGGGATTGCTTGCATATAAGTTAAGCTCAAGCCAAAGTTCACTATTAAGTAACGGCTCCCCCTGCTCTACTTGCATTGCTTTGTAGGTATATTCAGCTATAAACCGGCGATATAGCTTGGCTGCACTTTGCCCAAACACACCGCTAAATGCCTCATCAAAATCACGCGTTTTTACGCCTTGCATTCGCGTCCAAACACTATCGAGTGTTTGTTCTGAATAGTTTTTCTCTAACCAATTTAAAAAGCGACTACCCATTAAATACGCCATTGAGCCGCCCATAAAGCCCTGCTCGCCATTTAACTGCCCATAGGTTGGCAGTGCGCCCTGTTGAGCAAATTCTCTCAGTATTGACTCTGAGTAGTTATCAAACAAACGTCCACGACCCGTCATTTTAGACTCAATCAATGTGGCATAACCTTCGGCTACCCAGCGCGGCGTATCACTGTAGGTTAAGTCGTATAAATCCCATATACCACGTACTTTCTGCTGCCAGTGATTGCGTGTAGGCTGTGCTAAGTGCACTAAGTGAATATATTCATGCAACACAAGCAACTGCTGCCAGCCAGAGCTGTTTGATATAACTGTGTCGGATTGTGGTGGGGTTGTAAAAAGTGCCATTACAGGGTTACTTGAGGTAGGTAACGCAAAGCCGTTTGCTGCATTTAGGGGATCAAACACCACTACATCAACTGTTTTATCAAGTGCTCTGTTTTGCTGCTCAAGCACTTTGGTGCGAACTATTTCAAGCTCTGTTGCAGTTGATTTAGCAAAATCAGCATGCTCAATACTGTAGTGAATATTAAAATGTTCGGTATGAATAGTTTGCCAATCGGCTGCAAAGCTTGGTGCTGCTAGTAATAAAGCTGATGCGATAAGTGTTTTTTTCATGAGCGTCCCTAAAAGAATTCCTTAATACCATCTAGGGTATTATTAAATGTCTTTCATGGGCAGTAAGAAAGTGTAATAAAGCATGTGCAAATGTGTATTTACACATGTTTTACTAGGGGAGTTTACATCCAGCTGCGAGTATCTGACTCAATCTGCTTAATTGTAAAATCAATAATAAAGTCAGCATCTTGCTGCTTTATGTAGGGCATAAATGCAAACCCTGAAGCAAGTTGTATATACAGGCTTTTTAAGCCTGATTTTCTCATTAAGTACGTACTTATACTGCGTGCACTTTGCGCTTTATAAAGCTCAAAAACACGGTAATGAACGCCAATCATACCTTTGCGTACAACCATGTAAAATCGACCATTATCCTCATGCATGTAATAACCATAACGCTGATACGACAAAGTTACCAAGCCAGAAAACACCACCAAAACACCAAGGCTAATCAAAGTATTAATATCAGCAATAAAACAAAAGCCAAACACTAATACACTGGGTAACAGTGAATAAAAGCCTAAATTTTTATACAAAAGCGCTCGCTCTGCGCGCATAAAAGCGAGTTTTTTACTATTAAACCACGGGTAAATCCATTGGCATACACTATCAACTTGTTCGCT
Source organism: Pseudoalteromonas sp. MelDa3 (assembly GCF_002863625.1). Classification (NCBI taxonomy): domain Bacteria; kingdom Pseudomonadati; phylum Pseudomonadota; class Gammaproteobacteria; order Alteromonadales; family Pseudoalteromonadaceae; genus Pseudoalteromonas; species Pseudoalteromonas sp. MelDa3. The sequence goes on from NZ_PJBR01000001.1 coordinate 43,542, forward strand.
ATTTAATACAGGCAATACTAACGTTTGTTTATTTTTTTTAGCCGCAACACCGGCTGCTATCCCGCCGCTACTTGCTTGCAAGCACTCAACGGTAAATCGCTTTAGTAATCGCCCCATTAAGTTTTGCTTAATAACAATAGATTGCACTTTATCCATGCTCATAGAAAGCTGATGGCGCTCTAACAAGCCAGCAATACGTTTAAATTTTTGACCTTTAAAATAAAGCTCAAAGTTATAAAAACGAATAAGCGACATAGTCACCGATAGCATTACAGCCACCAAAACTAACAAAACAATTAAGGTGATCATCGCAAAGGTAGCAGCACTTGCCAGCATACCAAGCTCTTGTTGGTAAAAGCCTTCTACTTTGGTAATAATTTGCTTCTCTAAAAAATCAACAATCAGGTTTATAAAAGGGGCCAAAGCAGCGATTGCTAAAATAGCCATATTCGACATCAAACCAAATTTGGCTATTTCTTTATTGCTAATGCTTAGGCTGTTTTCGATAGTGTCTGTTTCGCTTTGTTCAGTATTTGGTGCTTCTTGTTGTTGCTGCGCTTTAAAATCAAATATTTGTTTACGCATTTGCTGTGCGTAATCTTTAGTGACGCCAGGTAAAACAACTTCTTGCGACACACTGCCAGCAGCATCAAAAATACAATTAACTAAGTTTACGGGGGTAAAGTAAAATGGCTCGGCAATATTAACGTTTTGCACACGGCCAAATTTAAGCGTAAGTCGCTCTTTTTTAAATACACCTTTGTTAAGCAATATTTCGTTGTCGCTACTAATACAAAACTTAAAATTTAAATAATATAAAAATGAGTAAATAAGCAACGAAATTAGCGCAATCCCACCTGCAACCTGTGCCCAAAACAACTTATTTTCTACTTGAGTAACAAACACGACAAGCATAGGCAGTAAGTTTAAAAGGCCATCTTTTACAAAGCGCACACTAAAGTGCACAACAAAGTATAAAAGCGCCCAGGGCGATACTTTTTGCCAGTAAATAGGGCTCGCTTTATCTTCGATAGTTGCATTACTCATCGACTAAAGTTGCCTGAGTAGTTGCGTCGTCTTGGCGATAGTTTTGTACAAATTGGCGCATATTTTTACAATCATCATGGGTTAGCCCACTAATTTGTAAATCGGCACTTACACCGCCAGCGCTAAATAATTTAATACTCGCAAGGCTAAGCTTTCGCTCTATTGGCCCTTGATGTATTTCCATATGCTGTACACGCGCTAAAGGTAATACCGTCACTTGTTGCCAAATAACGCCTTTTTTAAAAGCAATGTCATGATTTCGCACTGCAAAACCTCGCAACCTCACACTTATTATGTTGTACGCCATAGATACGGCCACCAAAATTGGCATACCAATTAGCAAATACGTTTGTGCATTATTAGCAAAGGCTTCATTAAAATAACAAACAGCAATAAGCGCTCCAATTAGCGGTATATAAAACAGAAGCGAGCTAAGCTGTGTATGTAATAAGGCTTTATCAGCCAATGGCTTAAAGCTAATATCACTATGCTTTGGTAAATCCATTATTTGTTGATTGTTAAACACTATTTGTCCCTATTCCTGCTTTTAATTATGACTAGCTTACCAACTAATGGTGGTTATTAAGGTGTGGCTTTGTTTTGGCTCAAGCGTTACTTTATCTGTCAGTACATTAGCAGCCTCTAAGCAGAGCATTGTTTTATATTCATCATCAGCAAAGTTAGATAAGCGTTTTGATTTTTCTATCCATGGGTTCCACAGTACACACGAACTTGAGTTTTCGCGGCTCACATTAATAACACCTTCTGGCGTATTAATGGTTTGCACTGTACTTGCTTGTGTATAAACCATATCGGTTTCGCGATTAAAGCTTACAACATCATTTTGTACAAATGGCCCTTCACTAAACTCAATATATTGCGCGCCTTGCAAACCATCTACATGGGTATTTGTAATGTCTGATGTAGGAAAATAGGTATGTAGCGCTTGAGTAAAGCTAAATGGCGCACTCCCTAAGTTAGCGGTCGTTAAGCGAACCTGTAATTTGTCGCTTAACACAAACTCAACTTTTAATGCTGACTGATGTGGCCAATACGTCGTATTAACAAGCTTCATGGGTAGCTTTAAACTAACTGTAATTTGCTCATCAGATTCGTGTACTTCATCAGCTTGCCACACGCTTGTGCGCGCAAAACCATGGGCAGGCCAGCCATCATTAGCGTGTGTACCAAACCACGGCCAACAAATAGGAATACCACCTCGAATACTTGCCCCTTCTTGATAAGTTTCGTCTTGTGATACCCATATAAGTGGCTTGTTATTTTTAGGGATAAACTCGGTAATTTGCCCACCTTGCAAAAATATTTTTGCATCGCACTTTGAGCTAGCTATTTTAATAAACTCAAGACCGGTTTCGCTTTGCTCAATGCTAACTGATGGCGATAATTTCATACCTTCCCCTATAATACTGATACTAAAGATTTTTAATATTTGTACAGAAACAATAATGCATGCTTAAAGTATACGCTATTGATATTAAATATTGATTGCTGAATTTGTTCATTGCCGATTAATACATATACAGTAAACTCACAAACAATTACTTTGTACTAACAGCTGTAAATGAATAATACTAAAGTCTATACAATAAGACTTGCCAATTATTCACAACATACGTACTGTGCGCAACTTAATGCACACAAGATGCTAAGAAAATTTACTATAATTTAAACAATATAATTTTACATTAGTTACTGCTCTAACTATTAAAAACCAACAAAAGCGGCCTAATGTGCAATATATTGTTTGAATTCAATTTATTTGATGTGTAACATTTCGCGATTACGGCAAACTACCGCCCCATCGATGAGATAAGCAAATGCAAAAATATGACGAGTTATTGGTTTCTTTACGTAAAGTGATCCGCGCGATTGACTTACATTCTAAGCAGCTAAATAAAACTTCGGGTTTAACTGGCCCACAATTGCTTATAATGCAAGAAGTTAAAAAAACCGATGGGATAACGGCGAGCCGTATTGCTCAAAACGTAAATTTAAGCCCAGCAACGGTCACCAATATTCTCGACAGAATAGAAAGCAGAAACTTAGTAACACGCGTACGCAGTCAAATGGATAAACGCAGAGTGAGCTTATACCTCACCGATAAAGGAAAAGAGTTACTTGATAAAGCACCTCAGCCACTGCAAGAACACTTTATTGAAAAGTTTTCTGCGCTTGCTGAGTGGGAACAGAGCCTTTTACTCTCATCAATGCAGCGTGTAGCCGCGATGATGGATGCAGATAAATTAGATGCATCGCCCCTTCTAGAAGTTGGTGCACTTACTCAAGCTCCTAAAGAATAAACAATAAAAAAAATACATAGTTTTGTACTTACTCTAAACGTAAGGCGTTTTTTGACGTCTTGAATTTTTTATTTTTTAATCACAAGCAGAGCGGCTATTATGACTAAACTCTCAAAATTAACACTAGCACTAGTCCTAGGTGGTGTTACAAGCACTTCTTATGCGTCTGATGATCTAGACACACTACAAAGCCAACTTAAACAGCTAAAGCAACAAATGCAATTGCTTGAAAATAAGTTAGCTGATGAAAAAACAAAACAACAGCAAATTAATAAGCAGCACGAACAACAAGTTGCAAACATCAGTAAAAAATCTGATCAAAAAGTAGTTGAAGTTGCCGCAGCTGAACCTGAGAAAAAAGATGAAGGCATTAAAGTTGGTGGAGCAATACGCTTTAATTACAGCACCAACACATACGATGAAGATACCCAAGATCGCGGTGGCGATTTTGATTTTGATATTTTCCGTATAAATGTATCTGGTGAGATTAACGATATTTCACTTAACGGCGAAATACGTTTTTACGATTACATGACCGTTGTTAAGTATGCTTACTTAGGTTACGAGTTTGCAGATGGCTGGGAAGGACAAGCAGGTATTGCACCCGTGCCTTTTGGTAATGGCCCATACAACTCACACAGCTACTTTTTCAGTACTAATTATTACGTAGGTCTAGAAGACGATTTTGATTTAGGTGTAGTAGTAAAACGTAAACTTAAAGATAACTGGAAACTAGACCTAGGCTTTTTCAAAAATGATGAGCTAGGTGGTATAGACGGTGGCTCTTCAGATATTAACCATCGTTACTCTTACGACATTATTGGTAGTCGCTCAGCAGAGGAAGGTACATACGATGCACCAGGCTCTCGCATAGGCGAATACAATACGTTTGCCGGGCGTGCAACATACCAAATTGAGCACAGCAAAAATATAACTACCGATGTGGGTGTATCATTATTAAGTGGTGGTTTACATGACGGTAACGATCGTGCAGGTAACTACGGTGCATGGGCATTTCATGTTGATAGCACAATTAACAACTGGAATATCCAATTTCAACACGGTGAATACGACTACGACCTAGACGACAGCAGCGACCGCTTTGTTGTTGGTGCGTATGCTTATTACGACACTGTATCTAGCGAAGCAACTATGACTAACTTTAACGTTGCTTATAATTACTCGCTTGATTGGGGTCCAGTTACCGACATTCAATTTTACAACGATTACGGCATTATTTATGACAAGTCTGACGATAGTGCAGATACATGGATGAACGTAACGGGTATGAGTGTTGCTGCAGGTGGTTTCTTTAGTTACTTCGACTTTATTCAAGCACGTAACCAGCCATTTATTGGCGGAACAATTATTGGTGATGGTGATACAGAACGTCGCTTCAACATAAATATTGGTTACTACTTCTAAACTGTTAACCGCATTTATTTTTTAAAAGGGCAAACTTAGTTTGCCCTTTTTTATTGATTTTAAGCTTCGAATTAATAGCTATTTAGCCTACAATTAGAGATACCATAACACGCCTAAAAAGAGCCTAAGTGAATATAAAAGCAGTGTTTATTTGTTATAAAAACTTATGGTTTAAAGCGCTTGGCTTAATACTTGTAGCCTTGGGTATTATTGGCATTGTGTTACCGGTCATGCCTACCACTATATTTTTTATTTTAGCGCTCACCTGCTTTACTCGCTCATCACCCGCGCTTGAACAATGGCTGTTAAACCACCCTCGTTACGGTGTAACTCTGCAGCAGTGGCAAGCTCATAAAGTAGTGCCTGTTAAAGCCAAATGCTACGCCGCCATTGGCATGTTAATTGGATTTATATTTTTACTGTATTCAGCCGCCCCTATTTGGGTTATTTATCTCGTTGCAGTAATAGAAGTATCGGTAATGATTTACCTTATTTTAAGACCCTCCAGCCCCCCTAAGCATTAAATATTCATTTTTTACCTGCATACCACCTTTGTTTTAAAGTTTTTATGTAAAGATAAGTAAGTAAATTTGTAATAGCTAATGCAAATCATTATCATGTTGTAAATTTAATTTATTTACTGTTTTTATGTCGTTTATTAATAAGCGGGCTTTGTATAGTACAAGCCGTGCTCTACATATTTATATTTCTACAGCTTTGTTTTTTTTGCTTATTTTATTTTGCGTTAGCGGCATTGTGCTCAACCATATTGATTGGCTTAAAAACGACAAAAATAACGGCCAAGTAACGGCGGTAATTCCAGCTGAGCTAGTTACCAAAGCAAATGAGCAGCTAAATACCTTGCCAACGCTTTACCCAGAAATAGAAGCTTACTTAGCCGAGCAATATGCACTTACAAAAGTAAAAAGCATTGAGTGGGAAAAAGAAGACGCGCTTGTCATGCTCGACTACCCACTGCCTGCGGGGTTTGCTTACGCAGAGCTTGATTTTACAACTGGCGAGTTAAACCTTGATTACCAAACAGGTGGCTTTTTAAGCCTCATTGGCGACTTACATAAAGGCCGCCACAGCGGTGAAGTATGGAGTTGGGTGATTGATATATCTGCCGTACTAATGATTTTATTTGCCATCACCGGCATGATTATTTTGTTTCAAAATAGAAAAAAACGCTTAGCAGGAATATGGATAACCTTACTAGGAGTCGCAACTCCACTGGTTATTTATTTATGTTGGGTTCCACAAATAAAAGGAGTGTCTTAATGGTTAAATTTAAATTATTTATAAGCGCCGCATTACTGCTCGTAGCTGCGTTTTTTCAAACATCAGCGTATGCGCAAACACCACAGCTAGAGGTTGAATTAACGCTTCCCGACTTAGAAATACAACCGTACCACCGTCCGTACGTTGCAGTTTGGCTTGAAACACCAGAGCGCAAACACGTAACTACGCTTGCACTTTGGGTACAAAAAGCAGAATGGTTTAAAGACTTACGCCAATGGTGGCGTAAAGCTGGTAAAAGCGATGCCAACTTTGACGGCATTAGCGGCGCAACAAAGCGCGCGGGTACTTACACCATAAATTGGCAAGGTAATGATTTAGACGGTAACCCAGTAAAACCAGGTAAATACTTATTAAATATTGAAGTTGTACGCGAAGAAGGCGGCAGAGACTACACCCGCGTTGAGCTTGATTTAACTAAATCAGGCAAGCTGACAATTGATGGTAAAAACGAGTTTTCTAAAAGCTTCGTCACTGTAAGCACTAAGTAGCTGCTACTTAATCATTTGAATTTAAGGAAATACAATGAAAATTAATTTATTAAAAACGGCATTAATCGGCGCATTGAGCTTATCTGCTTTAGTGTCAACTTCAGCAAGTGCACACGGACGTTGGTTACTACCTTCGCATACATCTTTATCTGGCGATAAAGCGCATTACGTAATGATTGACGCTAGTATCTCTAACGAAATTTTTGCACCAGACAAAGCCTTTAAACCTAAAGAAAAAGGCGCCGAGTACGACGACACATTATTAATGGCACTTGCGCCTAATGGTGAGCCAGTATCTGAAACCATCCGTGCTTATTACTTAAAACGTAAAAGCTCAGCTGCTGTAAGCTTAACAGAGCAAGGCACTTATCACATTGCAATGACCCAAAAGCCAATGTACATGACCTTCTATAAAAACGAAGAAGGTAAGCGCAAGCGTGTATTTGGTAAGAAAACAGACGCCGAGTTACCTAGCAATGCAAAAGATGTAACTACAACGAAGGTTGTTTCAACAGTAGATACATTTGTAAGCCGAAATGGCACCTCAAAGCCTGCCCTGTTAGGTTTAGGCTTAGAGCTTAGCGGTCCAACGCATCCAAACGACTTATTTGTAGGTGAACAAGCACGTTTTCAGTTACTGCAAGATGGTAAATCTGCTGGTGAAGGCATTGAAGTAAGTATTTTAAAAGGCGACACACGCTACCGTAACGACCGTGGCGAAGTAAAAGTAACGACCGATAAAGACGGGATGTTTACAATTACGTGGAAAGAGCCAGGCCTATACCTAATCGAAACCTCTAACAAGGTTACCGTAAATGAAGAAGGCGTAGATGCAGGACGTTATGCATTATTTACAACGCTTGAAGTTGCCCCTGAATAATTTTAATTACTAAATTTAAAAAATTGAAAGGCCAAGCATTTGCTTGGCCTTTTTACGTCTTACTAACTTTTATCTAAAATTCCCTTGAATTCGCAACCATTCGACACAAGATTGCAACTACAACGATCCAAACGCCTATATCGCGCGTAAACAGTGACCTTATATGTTAACAACTTAGAATATCTTAGATAGTTTTTATCTTTGCACTAGGGTAGTCGCTTCTATATGATGCGCTCCTTTTCGACTAGCAGCTCTTGGGAAACAATTAATGACTTTTAAGCGTTTATCTGCAAATAAACTAGCACTTAGCTTGGCCGTTACCACTGCACTTAGCACACCTTACTCTACGGCCGTTGCCGCAGAGCAAGATAATCAAGCAGAAAAGAATATCGAAGTAATTTCGGTTACCGGTACTCGCAGAAGCTTACGCAGTATTGCCGAAAGTACGGTACCCGTAGACATTATTACCAGCGGTGATATGCAAAGTACGGGTCAGCTAGAAATAAGCCAAATACTAGCAAACCAAGTACCTAGCTTTAACTACCCAAGTGCCACTATGGGTGATGGTACTGACCATGCAAAACCAGCTGTTTTACGTGGATTAGCACCCGATCACACATTAGTACTTATAAACGGTAAACGCCGCCACGCTGGTGCGCTATTAAACTTAGCGGGCGTTGTTGGCCGAGGCTCTACAGCTGTTGATTTGAACATGATCCCAACCTCTGCAATTAAGCGTGTTGAAGTACTACGTGACGGCGCAGCCGCACAGTACGGTTCTGATGCAATTGCTGGGGTAATTAACATTGTACTTAAAGATGCCTCAGAAGGCGGTAGCGTAAGCGTAACGTACGGTAAATACGACACTCAAATGGCTGGTGTATCTCAACTAGAAAGCACCTATGCAGATGCAAACGGCGACTTAGCCTTTAATACCGGTGGCGACAGAGAAGTAAACGACGGTGCAACACGCACTGTTAGCGCAAACTCTGGTTTTGCGTTATCTGATAACGGTTTTGTAAACGTATCCATTGAGTACCGTGATAACGACTCAACTCAGCGCTCAGGTTTTGACCCTCGCGAACAATACAGCCGCCTTGATGATGGCAGCCTAGACCCACGCGAATTTACTATCGATCGTTACAACCACCGCTTTGGTAAAGCAGACCTTGAAGATTACGCGTTGTTTTACAACATGGGTTACGATTTAGATAACGGCTTAAACCTTTATTCATTTGGTAGCTACTCAAAGCGTGAAGGTAATTCAGGTGGTTTTTACCGCCGAGCAAAAGACAGCCGTAACGTTTTAGAAGTGTACCCAGATGGCTTTTTACCGCAAATTGAAACAGACGTACAAGACTACTCATTTGCATTGGGCTTACAAGGCGAAACTAACGACTGGACATGGGATGTAAGTACCAACTACGGCCGCAACGACTTTGGTTTTGGTGTTGTAAATAGCATTAATACATCACTAGGTGCCGACAGCCCAACCGAATTTGACAACGGTGCATTGGTTTACGATCAGTTTTTAGTAAACGCAACAGCCAATACCACGCTTGATTTAGGCTTACCTGATGACGTATTTTTTACCGTAGGTACTGAATATCGCCACGAAAGCTACAAAATAGAAGAAGGCGAAGAAGCGTCTTACATCACCGCACTTGATAGCGATGGTAACCCAATTGCAGCCGGTGGCGCGCAAGTACTTGCTGGTTTTGGACCAGAAAGTGCGACTGACGAAAGCCGTCATAACATCGCTTTATTTGTTGAGTTTGATACCTACTTAACAGAAAAATGGAACGTAGTTTTAGCGGGTCGTTATGAAGATTACAGCGACTTTGGTGACACATTTACTTCTAAGCTTGCTTCGCGTTACAGCATTACTGAAAACCTATCGCTGCGCGGTGCAATTAGCACAGGTTTCCGTGCGCCATCTTTAGCGCAAAGCTCGTACCGCCAAATATCAACCGTACTTGAAAACAACCAACCATTTGAAGTTGGTCTATTCCCAACCGATTCTGCAGCAGCGCAAGCGCTAGGTGCACAGCCGTTAGATGCTGAAGAGTCAGTAAACGTTACTGCGGGCTTTATTTACACTCAAGGCAGCTTTAGCTTAACTGTTGATGCATACCGTATTGATATTGATGACCGTATTGTATTGTCTGAAAACTTAGAAGGCGATGCAGTTGTTGAAATACTACAAAATGCCGGTGAGCTAAATACCGAAAGCGTACGTTACTTTACCAACGCTATCGACTCACGCACGCAAGGTGTAGATATAGTTGCCACTTATAACTTAGATTTAGACAACTTAGGTGATTTACGTTTAAACGTAGCAGCTAACTTTAACGATACCGAAGTAACGCACGTAAACGACAACCCAGCACAGCTTAACTCACTAGGTGACGACTACGTAGTGTTTGCACGTCGTGAAGTAGGTCGCTTTGAAGAAGGCACGCCAGATAGCAAATGGAACCTATCAGCAGTGTGGAACTTTAACGAATGGCAAACAACGCTTCGTGCCACACGTTATGGTGAAGTCGCTGATATATCAACTACAGCTGATCGCGATGAATACCTAGACCCTAAATGGATCACCGACTTAGAAGTGGCATACCGTCCAGACGAATATTGGAAATTTGCCGTTGGTGCAAACAACTTGTTCGATCAGTACCCACAAGCCACCGTGGATAACATTGGTTACTCTGACTTTGGCCAAATATTCCCGTACACACCGTATGCGCCTTACGGATTAGACGGGCGTTTTTTATACGGTAATATTACTTACAGCTTTTAATTAGTTCCCTAATAAAAGCAGAGCAATTATAAAAGGATGCATCGCGCATCCTTTTATATTAATAATTAGTTATTTTAACCACTTATTAGTATTTCAACTTTCATAAAAAACCACCACCCTATATAAAACAACAGCTTACATTTCGGCCTCATTTTTGCTCTATATTGTTTATATAAATACAAACAATAAATACCAAAGGACTAAACATGAGCTCATCAACACAATTAAGCATTGCAAAACCACTTTCACTTATTGGCGGCATTTTATTATTAAGTGGCTGTGTATTTCATATATCGCCAAGCGTTGCGTCGGTAAAACAAACTAAACAGCTATCACTGCCAAGCAATAATCTTGAGTATTTAAATGTGTTAAGCGGCGCAGGTAGCCTTGAAATAAAAGGCTCAAAAACGGCCACCAGCATTAGTGTTGATGCCACTATTTACACAGCCGACATTGAAGACGAATACGAGCTAACGCTCGAGCAAGACGGTAAACAGGCAAAGCTTGTTGCCCAAAATAAAAGCCGTAATGGCATTAGCTTTTACAGTGGTCAATCTCCAAGTATTAATTTAGTGGTTACTGTGCCAAGTAATCTAAATTTAGATATTGATGATGGCTCTGGCGACATTTTAATAAATGCTATGCAAAGCAATATTGATGTAAAAGACGGCTCGGGGGACTTAACTATAAGCGGTGCTAAAAACCTAACTGTTGACGATGGCTCAGGTGAAGTAAACCTTGAAAACATAGCGGGTAATTTAGAATTAACCGACGGCTCTGGCAGTATTTATATAAACAACGTAAGCGGCAATGCAACTATTGACGATGGTTCGGGTGAAATGCACGTGAGCAACGTAAGTGGTTCGCTAAACGTTGAAGATGGATCGGGTGATATAGTAATAAGCCATATAAGCGGTGCAGTTAATGTTGATGATAACTCTGGCGACCTGTTTATTGAGCATATTGGCTCAAACGTAACAATTGAAGACGGTTCGGGTGATATTCGCGTTAACCATGCAAAGGGGCTGACTATTACTGAGTCAGGCTCGGGCGATGTAAGTATCGATAATATTACTGGTTCAGTAAAAGTAGCAGACTAACTTTATTTAAGCGTTATTCAACTGCCATTTAATATACTTTATGCCCTCTCAATCTGGGCATAAAGCACTCCTATCAAAGTATAAGTTATTTAAAAGCAACACTGTTTCGCGTTAACTATTTCCTAAAATAATAAAAAAGTACTTATTTAATTTATTTTTTTTGCTTTATAGCTAATTTCGGTACATATTAGTATTCAACTTTATTAAAAGGATATTAATATTATGAAATGGAAGTTATTAATTTTAATTACTGCTTTATTCACCCTCGTAGCTTGTGGCTCTGGAGGATCAGACTCCAAAACAGTAACTAAACCGCTCAGCACTAACACAAAGCCTGTTGCGGTTATTACCACCGAGCAATCGGAGTTTAAAGTAAATACCACCCTGGTGTTTAGCGCAGCACAAAGTAGCGACCCCGATGGTGATGCACTCACCTATCAATGGCAATTAACCAGCAAAAACGAACAAATAGAAATACCGATTACGGTTAATAATGAAAGTACCGTTGAGTTTTCAGTATCTGAAGCACAAGAGTACCAATTAGTATTAACCGTGAGTGACGGCAAGCTTTCAAGCACAGCGGCACAAAAACAATTCACCGTTACTGCAAATACCCAGCTAACTGCTAACGCAGGTAGCACACAAACCGTTAAACAAGGTGATGTTGTGCTTTTAAATGGCGCGCAAAGTAGCACAACCAGCGGCGTCATTAATCAATACAAATGGCAATTTATTACTAAGCCTGTAGCAAGTAATGCAACGCTTGAAAATGCGACTCAAGTTAAAAGCCAGTTTGTTGCCGACGAAATAGGCGAATTTAAAGTTGAGCTTACCGTTACTGATTCACAAGGTGATACAGCAAGCACTGTCGTACTCATAAAAAGTGAATCGCTTAATTCTAACTCATCGCCACAAGCGGTTATTAACGTAGAAAATAAAACAATTGCCCCAAATGAAGTTGTTACGCTTTATGGTAACCAAAGTACTGATCCCGATAAAAACGATACGCTTAGTTATGCCTGGGCAATTACAGCAAAACCCCAGGGCAGCACGCCGGCTCTTTCAAACATGCAAAATCATACCGCTGGGTTTTCAGCGTCAACAGCTGGAGATTACACGCTTTCACTCACTGTTACCGATCAACAAAACGAAAGCGATACCGCATCAGTTACTTTAACTGTTACCACAAGTAATAAAGCCCCAATAGCAACACTTGAATCCGAACGTGATATTACGTTAAACGAATCAACCACTTTGCAGTGCCAACAATGCAGCGACCCAGACGGAGATACGCTGAGCTATAACTGGCAGTTACAAGCCAAGCCTGTAAATAGTGCATCGCAACTGACTAACAACACATCAGCAACGCCCTCTATTGTTGCCGATAAAGAAGGCGACTACGTTGTAGTGCTTACAGTGTCTGATAGGCAATTAAGCTCAAACCAAGCAACCTCAGTACTGCATGCCAGTAGTAATAAAAAGCCTATTACTTTGGTAACTTATGCAACCTCTATAACGGTTGATGAACAAGCTTCACTTGATGCTTCAACTAGTTACGATCCAGAAGGCCAGCCACTAAGTTACCAATGGGAAATCATTTCGTCGCAAGGCCAAGCAATGCTTAGCAGTAATACAATGTCAAAACCAACGTTTAGCGCATCAGTAGAGGGGCAAGTTGTTATTTCGTTACGTACTAACGATGGCGTGCTGTTCTCTGACACAAAAACCCTAACAATTGATGTAATACAAAACGCACTGCCAGTAATTAGCTTCACGGGGGAGCAATCACGCTACGATGTAGTGGGCAATGCAGTTAAATTTGATGTAAGCCAAAGTTACGACCCTGAGGGAACCACTCTCGATTACGCCTGGACACTATCAGCGCCTTCTGGCTCGAGCACCAGTTTAAGCAATACAAACCAAAGTATTACCGAATTTATCGCCGATATGACAGGTAGTTACACGTTAACCGTTGTCGCAACTGATGCTGATGGATTTTCAAAAAGTGTGCAATTTTCAATTACAGTAACCAACTCCGCACAACTTACCGGTCGCATTAAAGGGCAACTCACTAATGTGCAAAAAGCGGCTATAAGTAATGCACAGCTAACAATTAATGGACTGCAGTACACTACCAACACAAACGGCTTTTTTGATGAAGAGGTTAATTTAGCACAAGGTGAAAAAATCACCATTACCACCGCAGACGAAAGACTCGCAACAGGGGTATATAACTCTGTAGCAATTACGCAAAGCAACTTTACTGTGGATATAGGCCAAAATAGCATGCCCGTTTTACAAGCTGTTGAGGTTTCGGTATTTGTGTGTGCTGAGTTTTCAGGCCCCGACACCGTTAACTTACGCTTTAACATGGTAGATACACTTTTAGCGTCAGATAGCTTTCAATTTAGCTTTGATCAAACCAAACCACTTACTTTGCAAAAAAGCGGAAGTACTTACCTCGATAGCGAATTAGACGTCGACCTACCTGCATCAGCAGAGTTTGAAGTAACAGTAATTGAAACAAGCGTTGAAAATACAATCAGCTCAAACATTACTATTTACCATTCTGATTCAGGCCAACCAAGCTCAGCAATTATAAGTATTTGTAATATTTAGCCCCCCAAATAAGCCCTTCAACATAAAGTGCTATTCTTAGCCCAGTAGTTATAACCATTAGTGTTATAACTACTGATAAATAAGCAACTTTGAGCCATATAATCCATTGTATTTTATAAGCAGCTAAGCCATTCTAAAAGCCTTGATGTTATTAGGATAAACGCGTGTTAGAAATTGCTTTAATTTACTTAGCAGCAGCCATTGTAGCTGTCCCTATTGCAAAACGAGTCGGACTGGGCTCAGTGTTAGGTTATTTAATTGCCGGCATACTCATTGGCCCTTATGCGCTGGGTGTTGTGGGCGATCAAACAGATGTAATGCACTTCTCTGAATTTGGCGTAGTAATGATGCTGTTTTTAGTTGGTCTTGAACTACAACCTTCGCGTTTATGGACATTGCGCCACTCTATTTTAGGGCTTGGCGGCTTACAGGTCGTGCTATCGGCAGCGGCTATTTTTGCGTTTTGTTATTGGTTTTTTGCCATGCATTGGCAAACAGCACTCGCCATTGGTTTAATGCTCGCGCTCTCCTCCACCGCTATTGTGCTGCAAAGCCTTGAAGAAAAAGGCTGGCTAAAGCAAGAAGCCGGACAAAACGCGTTTTCGGTATTGCTGTTTCAAGACATCGCCATTATTCCTATTTTAGCCCTATTACCACTGCTTGCATTTGCCCCGCAAACTAGCACAAAAGAAATCAGCGACTCGATTATTGCGAGCTGGCCTGTATGGCAACAAGTATGTGTATCGGTTGCGGTTATTGCCGCTATTATTGCCGGCGGTAAATATGTATCGGCGCCGTTATTTAGATACATTGCCCAAACACACATGCGTGAAATATTTACTATTTTTGCACTGTTTTTAGTGGTCGCTATTGCGCTAGTTATGCAAAGTATTGGTTTATCGCCTGCTTTGGGGACTTTTTTAGCCGGCGTAGTACTTGCTGAGAGTGAATTTAGACACGAATTAGAAGCCGATATAGAACCCTTTAAAGGCTTACTTTTAGGGTTGTTTTTTATAACTGTTGGCGCATCAATTAACTTTGAACTGCTATTTAACGAGTTTAGTACTGTTATTGGCTTAGTGGTTTTACTTATTGTAGTTAAAGCCTGCATTTTATTTGCCCTTGCCGTTACCTTTAAAATTAACAGCAAACAGCAATTATTATTTGCCTTAGCGCTTGCCCAAGGGGGTGAGTTTGCCTTTGTACTGTTAAGCGTAACCACCACCTTAAGTATTTTAACGCCCGAGCAAACCAGCCTTGTTACTTTGGTTGTGGCGGTATCAATGCTAATAGCGCCGTTACTACTTATGGTTTATGAGCAAATACAAAAACGCAGCAGCAGTGCTCTGCCTGAGTTTGATAAGCCAGAGCAAATTAGCACCGCTAAGCACGTAATTATTGCGGGCTACGGACGTTTTGGCCAAATTATGGGGCGCTTACTGCACGCACAAGGCTACGAAATTACCGTACTTGATCACAGCCCTAGCCAAATAGAATTACTACGCCGTTTTGGCAATACCGTATTTTATGGCGATGCCGCACGCCAAGAACTCCTTGAAGCCGCAGGCGCGCACACCGCGCAAATGCTAGTAATCGCAATCGACAACCCAGATAAAACCATTGAGATAATTAAGCTCGCGCATAAAAATTACCCGCAACTTAAAATAGTTGCTCGCGCAATCGACCGCCGCCATGCATATCAGTTACTTAATTTAAAAGTAGATGCGTTTAACCGCGAAACAGTCGACTCAGCTATTAACCTTGCGGTAGAGGCACTCGAGTTACTAGGTAACACTAAGCAAGATGCAGAACGTGCTGGTAAGCTATTTAGAGACCACGACCGCGCTGCAGTACTGCAACTTGCTGCATTATGGGGCGACGACGCCAGCTACGGCGTAGCAATTCGCCAACGTATGGAAGATTTAAAGCAAGTGCTGCAACAAGATAAACAAGCACAAAGCGATTTAAATACCTGCGACAGCGGTGATTGCGAAGACGGCTTAACAGAAGTAGCGAGTAAACCTAAAAAGCCTGATGATGCTCATTTGGAGTAGTGTCAGGCAGTTGAGTTTGGGTTGTTAGAAGTAAGATCCAAATAATAGGCGGCTAAGAGGTAGCCGTCTATGATTTGTTAGACTTAGTTTTCTTGAATGACTTTGCCCTACTCGGAATAAAACCGTTATACGCATGTACTCTTAATTAATGAATTTTGTTTATGAATTTCTTTAGAGTCTTCATTAGTTTTTGCGATAACCAGATCAATTTTAGCTTTTTTGCATTTATCAGATAATTCTTTACTCATAAGGTGACTTTGGTCTTTTTGATACTGAGTCATACCTTCCACACCGCTATATTGATCTCTATCTTCAGGCGCTCTGTCTTTTTGATATGGGGGTGGGTGAGTTGCACCACATGCTGATAATAAAACTATTAGTGAAATTGGAATTAATTTATTGAACAATGCTAATACTCTTTGTGCATATTACAGCTCTACCAAAGGACATTTCCTATTTTCACTAAAACGTCCCGATAGTGTGAACTTCTATCTATAACAAATAGTATAAATTTTTACCAACAATAAATGTTATGCAAACGATTAGCTACTTGGGAAATAAAAGAAAAGTAGCTTGATGATAGGACTTTGATGGTTGTGGCTTCCATTAACTCGCTTATTGAAGGTTTGCTTGTAGCTCATAGCCGCCTGTCATTTTTAGCTATGAACTACAACATTTAAAGACCTAGTGATGATGTCCGCCTTGAATAGCCTCGCCTTGCTGGTTATAAAAGCCAGTTGCGCTGTGCTCAATAAAACCAAGGTTTATCATTTTAGCTAAAAACGGGTCGCCTTCGTTATCGCCAATGTCGGCGTAATCGGTGGTTTGAAAACGGTCCCACTGTGCAAATTGAGCAGTAATTAATGGCACATCAGTGTTTACATTGTTAAGGCTAAGCAAGGTAGTTGTTTGGCTTTTTTTATTACTAATACTAAATGTTTTAACTAATTTTGAATGCGTAAAAAAGGCGAGGTTAAAGTCGTTGCCATTTTCGCTCAGTGTATAGTTTTTTACTTCATCACAGCCTGTGCCTTGTGTGCTTACTAAGGTCATTTTTTTTATTAGGTGGTTATCCACCAGCTGACTTTTAGCACTCCAATTTTGCACGCCGCGTACTTCAGATGGTTGGTATTCAATGCCGCGTTGCTGGGCATTAAAGTAACGTATTGGTCGTATTTGATTATTGGCTAAGTGCTGCCAAAGCTCGGTTATTACTTCACTTTGATGCGCTACTTGCTGGTTGTTTCGCCAAAGGGTAAGTGACTCGCTACTTTGCTGCGCTTTATGGCTGTTGGTAATTTTATAATCGGCTTTTAAATGCTTAGCATCAATATCACATTGCGAGGCAAAGCTACTTGTACTTACAAGCGTGGCAATTATTAATAACGCTTTTTTCATTTAGCTATCTCTTATTTATATTTCAAGTTTATGGCAATAACATAACGATTAAAAATGTCAGCTTAATGACAAAAACCCCGCAAAGTAGGCGGGGTTTTTTATTTAGATATATTTAACTAAATTTATAACTAGCCGGTATTTATTGCACTAGTTTTTCGTCTGCGGTTTTTACAAAGTCAGCGGCAAAGTCCATTACATGGAATAAAAAGCTTTGCTCGTTTGTGCCTGTTACCAAGTGTGCACCAGGTCCCATTGCATAAACGCCTACGTCTTCACCGGCATGTGTTTCTGAGCCCATTGGTACAAGTGCTTCTTGATGAAAACCAGGTGTGGTTGTATCAACATCAGTTAAATCAACACGCCCTGTAACCGGTGCAAACGCGTAACCTGCATCGGCATTGGTCTCGCTACCTAGGTTTCTAAAGCCACCACCATTTGTGTAACCAACCGTTGTATAAGGCATATCGTCGGCAGCTAAGCTTGGCTCCGTTGCACCTACTGCAACCACTTTACCTAAAATTGGGTTACCGCGTTTAGGGTAACCGGCAATGGTAAATACATGGCTGTGATCGGCAGTTACAACTATTAATGTTTCTTCTGGGTTGGTGTTTTCCATCGCCACTTTAACGGCTTTAGCAAGCTCAATAGTGTCGTTTAACGCGTTATAAGCGTTACCCGCATGATGCGCGTGGTCAATTCGACCCGACTCAACCGTTAAGAAAAAACCTTGCTCGTTGTTATCAAGTACGTTTATTGCTTTTTCGGTCATTTGTGAAAGCGAAGGCTCACCTGCTACATCGTTTGCACGGTCAGCTTCGTACTGCATGTGGGACTCATTAAATAAGCCAAACACTTTAGTGGCGTCGTCACTTATTGCATCAAAACCGGTTTGATCCATTACGTAAGTACCATTTGGATATTGCGTTTTCCACTCTGCGGTTAAGTCGCGGTTATCGGTTCGATCCCCTTCAACAGCACTTACTGCATCGGTTGAATTAAACGCGGCATCTTTTGGTAAAAAGTGACGACGACCGCCGCCCATTACTACGTCAATACCGTCTACATCAACACCACTAAAGCGTGCTTCTAGATTGGCTTCAAAGTTAACCAGTTGCGATGCAATGTCTTCACATGTTGCGGCACTTTCTGGCATATCGGAAATATCTTCCCAGTTACGCTCTGCCGATTTAGCATACGTTGCAGCGGGTGTTGCGTGAGTAATACGCGCTGTAGAAATAATCCCTGTTGCTTTGCCTGCAATTTCAGCAAGCTCTAACGAGGTAACAAGTTCGTGCCCTTTGCCTGATGCACAATTACCACGTTCAACCGCTTCATCAATACCAATAACGCCTGCATCGGTTTTAACGCCCGATGCCATTGCGGTCATAGTGCCTGCCGAATCTGGCGTTTGCGCATCTACGTTGTATGTTTTTACAAAGCCCGAAAAAGGCATAGTTTCAAAGCTTAACTGGTGCTCTTCACCCATTTCGCCCTCTAACTGACCCGCTAAAATACGTGCTGCGGTTATGGTAGAAATACCCATACCATCGCCCACAAATAAAATTACGTTTTTAGCTTTGCCTGATTCAGTAACAATGTTGCTACTGGCTGTTTGTGCAGCACCTAATTTTGTTTGTGCTTCACTAAACCAAGTATTACTAGTGAGCGAGGCTAACTGCTCGCTTGTGAGCGACGTTGCAGGTGCATTACACACTAAATTAGTTGAGTTAACTTCGTTGCTATCTAGCACGTCGTTATTATTGGTATCTGCGCCTACTTGCGTCTCTACACCGCCATTAATGCACTGCTCAGAGCCCACTGCAATAGTATTATCTACTGCGATAATATTATTTTCATTTTTGTTATCGTCACTCGAGCAACCAGCTAGCGCGACCATTACTGCTAAAGAAAGTACTGTTAATTTGTTCATGTTAGCCGCCATTATTGCTGAGTTAGTTCAAGAGCTTGATTAATTAGATGAAACACTACGTTTTGTTCAATTACGCCTTGTGCTAGCTGAGCACCTGGACCTTTTGCATGCAAAGATATGTCTTCACCTGCGTGTGTTTCTGACCCCATTGGTACGGTTGCTTCTTGGTGAAAACCTGGGGTTGTTGTATCTACGCCATTTAGCTCAACACGCCCTGCTACAGCAGCACTTGTGTAACTTGCATCAGCATCGGTCTCACTGCCTAAATTTCTAAAACCTAAGCCATTTGCGTAACCTACCGTGGTGTACGGCATATCGTCGGCGGCTAGGCTTGGTGTTGTTGCACCTACTGCAACTACTTGACCTAAAATTGGATTACCACGCTTAGGGTAGCCTGCAATAGTAAATACATGGCTGTGATCGGCGGTTACTAAAATAAGGGTTTCTTCTGGGTTGGTGTTATCTATCGCTGCTTGCACGGCTTTAGCAAACTCAATGGTGTCGTTAAGCGCGTTGTATGCATTGCCCGCGTGGTGCGCGTGGTCAATTCGACCCGACTCAACCGTTAAGAAAAATCCATTATCGTTTTTACCAAGCACTTCAATTGCTTTAGTGGTCATATCGGTAAGCGAAGGCTCGCCCGCTACATCGTTTGCGCGGTCAGCTTCGTATTGCATGTGGGATTCGTTAAATAAACCAAATACTTTAGTGGCGTCATCCGCTATTGCATCAAAGCCTGTTTGATCCATCACGTACGTAGCATCTGGGTATTGCGTTTGCCACTCAGTCACTAGGTTACGCTCGTCAGTACGGTCGCCTTCTATAGCACTTACTGCATCTGTTGAGTTAGCCGTTTCGTCTTTTGGTAAAAAGTGACGACGACCGCCACCCATTACAAAATCAAGACCGTCTACGTCGGTACCTACAAATCGTGCTTCTAGGTTTTTTTCAAAGTTAACCAGTTGCGATGCAATGTCTTCACAGCCACCCGTTACGGCATCTTCTGGCATATCTGATACGTCTTCCCAGTTACGGTCAGCCGATTTAGCATATGTGGCAGCAGGGGTTGCATGAGTAATACGTGCTGTAGAAATAATACCGGTAGATAGCCCTTTAATTTCAGCTAATTCGGTCGCGGTAATTAGCTCATTACCTGCTACTGTTGAACACACGCCGCGTTCAATATCTTCATCTACACCAATAACGCCCACATCGGTTTTTACACCCGAAATAATAGCCGTCATCGTGCCTGCTGAATCGGGCGTTTGAGCATCTACGTTATACGTTTTAACTTGTGCAGAGTATGGGAACTCTTCAAAGCTTAAATAACCTTCTTCGCCAGATTGGTTATTGCGCTGCCCTTGCAAAATGCGCGCGGCAGTAAGAGTAGATATACCCATACCATCGCCCACAAATAAAATGACGTTTTTAGCTTTAGTGGCTTGTGTAGCCTGCGCTTGTGCTGTTTTTGTTGTTAATTTAGTTTGCGCAGCGCTATACCAGCTGCTGTCTGTTTGGCTTTGCGGTAGTACATCAGCATGGCTCACTGCGCTAAACGCAAACGTTAGCGCGATTGCCGCAGCGACTTTTTTAATTTTCATCCGTAATTCCCATTGTTTAGTGGTTATTTTTTTGAAATGTGTAAACACAAAAAAGATCAACCGCTGCACTATAGAAAACAGATGTGACTGATAAAGGTAATTTTAATGAAAGTAAAATGACTAAACTATTACAAAGATAAGTCACAAAAAAACGCAACGTGTAAAACGTTGCGCTTGTAGGGAAATTATTAAGAGAATTATTTAAATATTAAAAACGTGCTTTAAACGATACTCCAAAGTAGCGCTCAGCATCACGTGGTATTTGGTAACGGAAGTTATCGCCACTGTAGGTAGTTACGTAGCTTTCGTCGGTTAAGTTTTTAGCAATAAGCGACACTCTAAACGCGTCATCTTTAAACGATAAACCCACACTTGCATTTAAAATACCGTAATCTGGTAACAAAGCGGCTGGGTTAAATTCGCCTACGTTGTCTGGTAGGTCTGAGTATTGTTCGTCGGTGTAAATGTAAGAGCCATTTATATGTACGTTAAAGCCATGGTCGGTTTCAATAAAGTAGTCAGCCGTTAGTGAGTATTTTAAATCTGGCGAAAATGGTACATCTAAACCTGAGCGGTCAGTACATGAACCTGCGGCTACCTCTGCCGGACAATTAAACTCGTCAATTTCAGCTTTAATGTAAGCAACACCACCGGTAAGCGTTAGCGACTCTGTTGCAGCCCACATAAAGTCAACTTCAACACCTTGCGTACTTACATCACCCGCATTGGTTAAGCGCGTAATACAAGTGCCGTCTGAACAGTCAAAGTTGTTAGCTTGAAAACCTTCAATTTCGGTTCTGAAAAGCGCCATGTTAAATACAAATTCGCGGCTTGCGTATTTGTAGCCTATTTCATAAGCGTCAGACTCTTCAGGTGCTATTTCGCGGCTATCGGTGTCTGGGTTAAAGTTATAATAAATATTAAAACCAGGGCCTTTGTAACCTTGCGAGTAAGTGCCGTATATCATTTGGCCATCGCCTAAATCGTATTGCATACCTAAACGACCCGATACGTTGGTTTCTTCGGCTTTGCCTTCATCATCTGTATTAAGTGTTGCTGGGCGCACGCCTACACCGGTGCGGCCATACACATCATTACTTACACGGCGATGCGTGTACGACACTTCATCGTCGGTGTAACGAATACCAAATAATACGCGTAAATCTTCAGATAAATCGTAAGTACCATCGGCAAAAGCGGCCCAGTTATTAAATTCTGTGCTCATAAAAGCAGTGGCCGATACAATATCGTTTGCGTTACAGCTAACGCCTAGACCTTGTGTATAACCATCTAGGTCGTTAAGTGCTGCATCAAGTTCAGCGCCCGATAAGTTATTCTGCGCATAAAAAGCCATTGCGCTATCAAGTTGACCACCATTATTTTGACAACTAGCATCACGAGTAAAGTTACGTTGTGAATCCATGTTCCAATAAAATAAGCCAGCAACATAGTTAAATGGCCCAGCTAGGTTTGATGTAACTCTAAATTCTTGCGAAAACTGATCCCATTGCTGTGCACCTAAATCGTGTAATTGAAACCGCGCGTCAAATACCGGCTCGCTGCTGTCGCCAGCAATAGAGGTAAAGTCGCCTTCACGGTACTCTGTGTTATCCCACGAACGCTGCGCTGTAATTGAAGTATATGTATAGTCGCCAATTGTTTTATCAATCTGTACCGAAAACGCGCTATGTTCGTCAATTGTGCGCGACTCGTAATCGTGATCAACGCTGCGTTGGTCTAAATCAATATCGGCTACGCCATCAACAATACCGTTACTGTTTGGTACTGATTTTGAATCTGGATTACGGCCACTTGGTAGTGCTTCTAAGTCGGCACAACAATCATCGTCAGCGTTATAAAATTCAGCAATAAATTTTACGCTTAAGTCATCCTCTGGCTCGTATTTAAATACAGCACGTGCACCTTCACGGTCGTAACCGTTTACTTTTTCGTTGTTGTAAACGTTATCAATGTAACCGTCAAATTTACCTTTAAATACCGTTAGGCTTGCCGCTAGGTCGTCGGTTAAACCGCCGCTTATAACGCCTTTAAAACGGTATTCGTTATCTTGATAAAACGAGGTTTCTACGCTGCCTGTTGTGTCGTACGAGGGATCTTTTGTTGTTATGTTTACCACACCTGCTGAGGCGTTTTTGCCAAATAACGTACCTTGTGGCCCGCGTAATACTTCAATGCGGTCTACGTCGTATAAATCGGCAAATGCTTGACCCGAGCGGCCAAGTACCACGCCATCAACAACAGTTGCCACACTTGGTTCGGCAGCAATACTAAATGAAATAGTACCAATACCGCGCACTGTTAGCGCTGAGTTACGTGTTGTGGTGCCTTTTCTAAAGCTAACCGAAGGAACAAGTGACTGTAAGCCTTCCATGTTATTAGCAAAAGCTGAATTAATTTGATCGCTATTAAGTACCGATACCGCAACAGGTACTTCGTTTAAACTTTGCGTTCTTTTTTGTGAAGTAACGACTATTTTTTCAAATGTATCGTTTTTAGCTGTTTCTGTTTTTTGTTGTTCTTGTTCGGTTTGCTCTTGCTGTGCTTGTACCTGCGCGCTAAGCGCTAAACCGGTTGTCATTGCTAACGTGACTGCCAAGCTTAAGACGGACTTTTTAGCTCTCATGTCATTCTCCATATTGTGCGTGTGCTGTGTGGTACCGCGCTAGCAATTGTGTGAGTTGCTAAAAAGCGGTGTCAGTGTGTGTGATCTTTCCTTAAAGCTCTTATGTCTTATATAAGAGCTTTAAATTTAAACAAACTATCTTACTAATGCAAACATTATGTGAATTAAATGTGATTTAAGTTTGGTGTATAGAATATAGCCGCACGTTATGCGGCGTTTTTAGCACCAATACGCGCTAAGCTATTTTCGTAACGAACCTGCCAACGACGTACACTCCACCAGCTAAGCACTAAAACAGTAGACCAAACAGCAACTAAACTTGGTACAAAGTACACACTGGTTCCACCCACTAATCCGAGCGGCGAAAACAATATATACAAGCTAACAATCAAGCCTACTAATACAATTGCGCAAGGTAATGCGTATTTCCAAGGATTAAGGTCTACCTCAGCTTTGCGTGTAAATTGCCATGGTGTTTTAAGTGGTTTGTAGTAACCAATACCCAGCATTATTGCCAATTCAATTATGAACAAAATGGCGTAAATATGAATAAAGTTAATGTCTACATCCCATACAAATTTAAGCAAGGTGTAGGCAATAATATGGAATATAATCGCGACTTTAGCGCCCAGTGCAGGCACTTTTCGAGTAAACAAACCAACCAATACAATTGTGATGACCGGAATGTTGTAGAAACCTGTAAACACACGAATAATGTGCCATAAACCTTCAGGCGCAAACATCAATAATGGCGCAGTTATAAACGACAATATGGCAATAACAATACTGGTAATTTTGGCTACTTTTATAAGTTGGCTGTCTGTTACTTTATTTTTTTTCATTGGCTTATAAACGTCTAAGCAAAATAAGGTCGCCGCGCTATTGAGCAATGAATTAAATGAGCTAAATACAGCACCTAGCAATACGGCCAAAAAGAAGCCAGATAAATACTGTGGAAGTACTTCTTTTACCAAATGTGGGTAAGCTAAATCGATAGTTGGCAGGCTTTCGTGTTTATAAAGATGGTAAGCAATAACGCCTGGGATCATCATCATAAACGGTACTAGCACTTTAAAGTACCCTGAAAACAACACCCCTTTTTGACCTTCAACTAAGTTTTTAGCGCCCAATGTACGCTGGATCACATACTGATTAGTGCCCCAATAAAACAAATTAGCTAAGATCATCCCTGTAAAAATAGTGCCAAATGGCACGGGATCATCGCTACTACCAATAGCATTGAGCTTTTCTGTGTCGGTGTTTACTAGGGTGCTTAACCCTTCTGAAAAACTACCATCACCCAATGCAATTAAGCCCAGTGTTGGCACTAAAATACCAATAATTAATAACCCAACACCGTTAATGGTATCTGATACCGCAACCGCCTTTAAACCACCAAATACAGCATAAATAGCCCCAACTGAACCCACTGTAATAATGGTCACTATTAGGCTTGCTTGGTAGCTCATATTTAATAAGGTGGGTACATCAAAAAGTCTAAGTACGGCAATTGATCCTGAGTACAAAACAGAAGGGATCGTTATAAAACAATACCCTACCATAAATAAGATCACCGTCATGCGTCTTACGGTATCGTCAAAACGATCCCGTAAAAATTCAGGTAAAGTAGAAAACGCGCCCGCTAAATAACGAGGCAAAAAGATCAACGCCATAATAATGGTTGAGATCCCTGCGGTTACTTCCCACGCCATTGAGCTTAGGTTGTAACCATAAGCTGAGCCATTAAGGCCAATTAGTTGCTCGGCCGATAAGTTAGTGAGGATCATCGACCCTGCTATAAATGTACCTGTTAACCCACGACCCGCTAAAAAATAGCCATCTTGGGTGTTAACTTCCCCTTTGGTTTTTTGGTACGAGATATATCCCACCAGCGCCATAAACGCCAAGCACGATAGCAGTGTCATGGTAATGTTCATACCTTCCATCTTGCGCCCCTTTTAGCTTACTTTACTCGGTAAAAAGCAAGCTAATATCTTTATTATTGTGTGTTGTATGTGTGTTGTGTGTGTTTTTTATTAAGCCGAGTTTTATTTAGGCCATGCTGTTAATTGGCTCATGTCTTGTTCTGTGTGTTGAACCTCTGGGCCAAGCATTAGGCTGTCGCCTTCGCGTACAAATACTGCCATTTCTTCAAGTGCGAGTGTGTGCTCGTAGTACTTACCGCCTTCGTAAACTTGTTTATCGGGGAAGCGAATCCAATTGCCTTGCGGTAAATAAAACTTAACTTTACCGTTTGGTACTACACACGGCACAACCAGTAATTTTTCACCGCACATAAATTGCTGATCAAAACTATGTGCCAGTACATCATCAGGAAATGCCAATACCATGGCACGCTGAATCGGCAAGCCTGTTTGCTGCGCTTGCTCTGCACATGTTTGTAAGTACGGAATTAACTGGTAGCGTAATTTAAGTGCTGCAAATACCGCATCACTTGCTTGCTCGGTGTAAGACCACGGTTCGCGAGGACCAATACCGTGTAAGCGCATATGTGCGCTAAATACCGACGCTTGTGCCCAGCGCACGTAAAGTTCTGCGTCGCGGGTGTCTTTGTAAAAACCACCAATGTCGGTTGCAAAAAATGGCCCACCCGACATACCCCACGCTAAACTGCCACGAATGCTTGCCGCTAAACCCTGCCAATCGGCTTGCGGGTCGCCGCCCCACTGTGCAGGAAAACGTTGGCTGCCCGTCCATGCTGAACGGCTAAACAAAAATGGCCCAGTTTTACAGTATTTTTCGGCGGCCTCAAAAACGCAGCGGTTGTACAACATGCTGTAAACGTTGTGCAGCCTAATACCGCTATCACCACTGTGAGATATCATATTGTCGTCTTCTAGCTGCTCGCCAAAATCCGCTTTTATCATATCTACGCCAAGCTCAAACAAAGGCTTATGCGATTCGAGCCAATATTCGTAAGCATCAGGGTGCGTAAAATCTAAAATACCCGATTCTGGCAGCGGCGTAAGTACTTCGCCAAATGGGCTTAAATCCCAATCGTATTGATACGCTTTACCTGTGCGTTTGTCTTTTATTAGCCAACCGTTTTCAGCCGCTTTAGCAAATAATGGGTTATTTACCGAGATCATCGGGTATTCCCACACACAAATTTTAAAATCCATGGCTTTTAATTCATCAAGCACAGGTTTTGGGTCGGCGTAGCGTGTTGGGTCCCATTCAAATGCAAAGCGGGTGTCGGTGTCTTGCCATGCACGGCCATCAAGAGTAATTACGTCGCACGGCATATTTTTAGCGCGTACTTCGCGGGCAACACTGAGTAATTCGTCAGCATCTTTGTAATACGCTTTTGATAAAATAACACCAAAGCTCCACTGCGGTGGTACCGGTGCAAAACCTGTTAGCTCGCAGTAACGGTTGATACTTTGGGCAGGTGTTTGTTCTTGATATAAAAATACATCTAGCGCGTCGTCTTCAACTAAACATACATATGCACGTTGCGACCAAAGTGCATAACCTACGCCATGAGTTACCGGTGCGGGTGTATGTACAAATAAATTCCAGCCTTCTGGGCTCCATGCATACGGGGTATTTTTATAAGATTTTTCGGCGTTAACACCTAGCGCATCGTGGTTGTATGAACGAATAAGTTGGCCGCGTTTATCAAGCTTGCCCCATTTTTCGCCAAGACCATACACGGCTTCGTCGTAGTTAAGCTCTAAACTTAATATCCAGCCGTCATCTGTTTTAGCTAGTGGCGGTAAACGGTGCTGGCGTACAAAGTGACCATCAGTTGCTGATTGCTGTACTAGCTCATCGTTTTTATAAAGTTTGAAATGAAAAGGGTCGCTGTAAAATTCTAAGCGGTATTCGCCACCACTTACGCTGTAATCATTATTGTTTTTGCTAAGTGTGAGGGGGTATTCTGATGGGGTTGTGGTTAATATTTTAAATTGCTCGTCATGCGTGGTGCCTGCATTTAAACGCAAACCAAACTGGCTTATCGTTACGCTAATATCACCAAACTGAGTGGGCAAAACCAGCACATTACCTTGCAACTTTGGCTGTGCGGTTAAGCGTGCTGGCTCTATTGCGTTCCAGTCTGGCTCACGTAATTCAAATGCATTCATGGGAGTTCCTTAACCAATTATTAGTCTTGTATAAGACACAAGTTAAATAATTGTAATCCCCATGTCAACGTAAATAAACTCAAGATGAATTATTTACATCGCGATTTTTAAAATATACCCGGCGCCGATGTTGCCACCAGCGATACACCACTTAGGCCAAGCAATACAATTGCTATAATACGTACCCATTTAGCGTCAACGTAGGGCGTTAATTTACGAGCAAAATGCGTAACTAGCAACACTAAAGGAATAGCCGCTGCAATTAAAAACATAATGTCGAGCCCAGGCAAAGTACCAAATAAAGCGATACCTACACGTAATAGTCCACCAATAGTAAATACCGCTAATAACGTGCTGCGAATAGCTTCAATAGACCAACTTTGCTTATAACACTGAAACACAAGCGGCGGCCCTGAGGTTGAAAACAACCCACCAAGTAACCCACTTACTCCACCGGCTATTAAAAATGAACGAGGACGACTTTGTTTATTTGCACGCTCGCGGCCAACCAGCATTAAAGCGCAGCAAAGCAAAATGCTTACACCTAAAGCAAAATTTAAATAGTGTGTTAAATGCGACGACATATACTCAAGTAGCACAAAACCTAACAGCATTAGTGGAATACCGGTATACAACATAAGTTTTAGCTCGGGTACTTTTACCGAACTGCGGTTTTTAACGACCACGGTTGTTGAATTAACTAATCCCAGCAAACTCACTAAAAATGTAGTTGCCGTAAGTGGTAATACATCAAGCAACGTAAAGCTTGCAACCACCAGCAACCCAAAGCCAAACCCGCTAAGAGTTTGCATTACAGTGGCAAGGCTTAGGCACAGCGCCATAAGCAAAATGAGTTCAAAAGATATACTGAGCACTTTTAATTCCCTAAGGGTGAGCTATTGTAGTGTAACGATTTGTTTTTAGGCATAATGTATATTTTGCGCCTATAAAACATTACAGCGGTAGTTCACGTTTAATTGAGCTAGCGCAAATATGCGTAAAAGGTTTCACCTATGATATAACTACAGGTGGATTAAATTTAATGGTAAATAATAATGAGTAATTCTATGTTTGATCACAAATTAAGTGGCCCAAGCTTGGCTTTTCAACCGCTTTACTTACAAGTGGCTGATTATATTAAACAGCTCATTGTTGAAAGACGCTGGGTACCTGGCGAAGCACTACCAAGCGAATTTCGCCTTGCTGAAGAATTTAACGTAAGCCAAGGTACGGTTCGTAAAGCACTTAATTTATTAACCGACAATAAAATAGTGACTCGTCGCCAAGGCGTTGGTACGTTTGTATCAGAGCATACTGCGCAAGATGCCTTATTTAGGTTTTTTCCGTTACAAGCCGACGGTAAAGGCGCTGATTTACCAAAGGCTGAACTGCTATCGGTTGAGCTTTGTGCTGCGCCAATTGAAGTAACAGAAGCGTTACAACTCAATAAAAAAGACAAAGTTACCAAGCTTGTTCGTAGACGTATTCTTGATAACGAATTTTGCATGAGCGAAACTATATACCTACCGCAAAGCTACTTTCCTGATATACATCAAAGTAGTGATATTCCGCATACATTGTACCATTACTATCAAACCAAATTTAACCAAACTGTACACAAAACCCAAGACAGTATTAAAGCTGTACTTGCTACAGCTGATGATGCCAAAATGCTTGCTATTAAAGCTGGCGACCCACTGCTGTTGGTATCACGAATTACCGAATCAATCGAAGGTAAGCTAATTGAATACCGCCAAAGCAAATGCCGTAGCGATCATTACCACTATCAAATTGAACTTGATTAATTAAAAGCGTGTTTAGTGCTAAAAACTCACTTTAGCGCATAATAATTAAATATTTTTTAAAGGCAGCAAACGCTGCCTTTTTGCTGCCTGTAGGTTTTTTAACCCACCCATTTACTACTTTGCTGTTAACACAGTATTGACACTGTTTGATTCGTATAATAACTTATGTCTTATACAAGACCTAAGTCATTATGCATTTTTAACAGGAATTCCCAATGAGTTCATTAAATAATATCCCTCCAGTAGGGTTCGGTTTATGGAAAGTAGCACAAGAAGATTGTGCGCAAACGGTATACCAAGCCATTAAGGCAGGTTATCGCCATCTTGATTGCGCATCAGACTACGGTAACGAAGAACAAGTAGGCGATGGCATAGCCCAAGCAATAAACGATGGTTTATGTACTCGCGAAGAATTATGGGTAACATCAAAACTGTGGAATACCTTTCATGCACCAGAGCATGTTGGCCTCGCGATTGATAAAACACTGAGTGATTTAAAGCTAGATTACCTAGACTTATACCTAATTCATTTTCCGATTGCGCAAACATTTGTGCCAATAGAAACCCGCTATCCACCAGAGTGGTTTGTTGACCCAGACGCGCAAAATCCACAAATGGAGCTGGCAAAAGTGCCGCTATATTTAACGTGGCAAGCAATGGAAGAGCAAGTACATAACAACAAAGCTAAACGCATTGGAGTATGTAATTACTCAAGCGCACTGCTTCACGATTTAATGACCTACGCAAATATCAAACCCGCTATGTTGCAAATTGAGTCGCACCCTTATTTAACGCAAGAGCGATTAGTAAGATTAGCTAAGCAGTACGATATTCCGGTTACTGCGTTTTCACCACTGGGTGCGCTTTCATACCTTGAGCTAGAAATGGCTGATAAAACTGAATCAGTTCTTGAGCAAAGCGTTGTTAAAGCGGCCGCACACAATCATGGCAAAACGCCAGCACAAGTAGTTCTTCGTTGGGGCGTGCAACGCGGCACTGCCATTATTCCAAAAACTTCAAAACTTGAACGCATGAAAGAAAATCTCGCACTGTTTGATTTTGAATTAACAGAGCAAGAAATGGCGCAAATTTCTGCGCTTAACAGTAATCGCCGATTTAACGACCCTGGGCACTTTTGTGAAGCTGCCTTTAACCGTTTTCACCCAATTTACGATTAGGAACATACAATGTCAGCTACCGAAATTAACTACGCCTCAGTGCCAACTCAATTAACATTCGATGATTCGGTTTTTCCGTGCATTGTGGTTAATAACAATAACGCCAGCACCGTTGAAGAAGCGGTAGCTTTCATTCGCGCGAATAAAAGTGAACTGGCTACAAAGCTTCGCAGCTCAGGTGCTGTGCTGTTTCGTGGCTTCCCGGTAAATAGCGCCGAAACCTTTGATACTTTTTCAGCAGGGTTTAATTACGACAATTTTACTTATAAAGAGTCTCTGTCTAACGCGGTACGTATTAATTTTACCGAGCGTGTATTTACAGCCAACGAAGCGCCAAAAGATGTAGAAATATACTTACATCACGAAATGGCGCAAACGCCTATTTCGCCAAGTAAGTTATTCTTCTTTTGTAAATCGGCCGCAGAAGAAGGTGGTGCAACACCTCTTTGCCGATCAGATAAGCTATTTAGCGCATTAAAAGAATACGATAGTAAACTTGCCCATGATTTTGAACACAAAGGCCTAAAATATACCACCTATATGCCAGCCGCTGACGATGCAACATCAGGCCAAGGCCGAAGCTGGAAAAGTACGCTAAGTGTAGAAACCAAAGACGAAGCACATAATAAATTAACCGAACTTGGTTACGAGTGGGAATGGCTTGAAGACGGCTCACTAAAAGCCGTTACACCGGTACTGCCTGCTGTAGTAACTCTTGAAAACAATGTACAGGTTTTTTATAACCAACTGATTGCCGCTTACATGGGCTGGAAAGGTGTACGCGATAACCCATCAATTGCCATTACCTTTGGTGATGGTAGTGCCATTCCTAAAGCAGGACTTGATAAAATTGTTGAGCTTTCTAAAGTATTTACCTTTGATCTTGCATGGCAAGACGGTGACGTTGCTTTAGTTGATAACGAAATGGCTATGCATGGCCGTCGACCTTTTACAGGTGAACGTAAACGCCAAGTGTTAGTAGCACTTACCGCAGCAAAAGCGTAATGCAGCGCTTAAGTGGTAAATTAAGCAGTAAAATATCACCTTTATGGCAAGGCGCCAGCATTGCTGCAATGACTGGCCTTGCCGCTTTATTTTTGAGTGAGCATTACGGCGCGCCAGCCATGCTGTTTGCTTTGTTACTGGGTATGGCAGTCTCATTTTTGTATCAAAGCGATAGCCCTTGCGCCAAAGGTATCGATTTTACCGGCACCACGGTTTTGCGTGTAGGTATAGTACTGCTAGGCACACGCATAGCGCTGGGAGATTTAGTAACACTGGGTTGGCAAACAGCACTTATGTTAGCGGGCGCCATATTTACCACTATTATTTTAGGCGTAGTAATAGCGCGCGCATTTGGCTTACAAAAACGCTTTGGTGCACTAACAGGTGGCTCGGTTGCTATTTGTGGAGCGTCTGCTGCGCTGGCCATCTCGTCTATTATGCCAAACAGCGAACATAAAGAGCGCGACACCTTATTAACCGTTATTGGCGTAACAGCTATGTCGACCCTTGCTATGATCCTCTACCCTATTGTGGTTAATTATCTTGAGTTTGACGCCCATAATGCAGGCGTATTTTTAGGTGGCACAATACATGATGTAGCCCAGGTAGTGGGTGCAGGTTATTCGGTATCACCTGAGACAGGCGATATCGCAACTCTAACTAAACTTGTACGTGTTGCCATGCTACTACCTGTTGTACTTATTATGATGGTCGTTATTAATCGCTCAAACAAAGAAAAACACGGAGAATTACCTAAAGTACCTGGTTTTTTAATTGGCTTTGTAATACTCATGATAATAAATAGCTGCTTTTCACTTCCTACAATAGTACTTGAAACCGCTAACGAACTTTCGCAGTTCTTTTTAATTGCGGCTATTTCAGCTATAGGAATGAAAACTAATTTAGGAAAGCTTACCGAAGTAGGTATGAAACCCATTATTTTAATTGTGGCTGAAACACTTTGGATTGCATTATTAATACTTGGATTTGTAATTTGGAGCTAATGAATCAAGTTATTTAAGGTATATATCAAAAAAATCAGTAGGTAATTAGGTCATGTTTTAACCACTTAAAACTTGCATTTTACCTACTCTAGAACCTCGTGCTAATACAAACATAAAGCATTGATTAAATTGAAATTAACTCAAATTAAGACGCAAAAAAGATCACCTTAATCATGACTAGTTAGTTAAAAAACAAACAAACTAATAAAGCACTTACTCTAAAATAAATTTACAATAGGGCTTGGTATATAGCTCAATTTACTGTTATCCTGCTTGGCATCGGGTTGACAGAAAACCCTATTTATTTGTAAGTACCACGTTGTTTTAGTAATAATCCTTCGCGTTATCCTCAGTTAAATGTATGTTTTCTTCCTGTTAAATTGCCTAATTTAAGGCGCACTTTTATTAATTCTTAGGATACTATTATGTCTAATACTACAACTGGTACAGTTAAATTTTTCAACGAAGCAAAAGGTTTTGGTTTCATCGAGCAAGAATCTGGTCCTGACGTTTTCGCACATTTCAGCGCAATCTCTGGCGACGGTTTCAAAACTCTAGCTGAAGGCCAACGTGTACAGTTTACTGTTACTCAAGGTCAAAAAGGTCCACAAGCTGAAAACATCGTTAGCATCTAATTGCTTTCGTTAAAATGGGTTAGCAATAACCCATTTTGAATACTAGTTTGAAAGAAGTTTTGTTTTATTTGTTAGTACCCCGTTGTTTTAGTAATAATCCTACGCGATATCCTCAAGTTAACTATTTTTTCCGGCTCAATCGCCTCTTTTCAGGCACACTTATATTAATTTTTTAGGATACATATTATGTCTACTACAACTACTGGTTCAGTAAAATGGTTTAACGAAGCAAAAGGTTTTGGTTTTATCGAGCAAGAATCTGGCGCAGACGTGTTCGCACATTTTAGCGCTATCTCTGGCGACGGTTTTAAAACTTTAGCTGAAGGCCAACGTGTACAGTTTACTGTTACTCAAGGTCAAAAAGGCCCACAAGCCGAGAACATTGTTAGCATCTAATTGCTACACAATTTAATGGGTTAGCAATAACCCATTTTGAATACTAGTTTGAAAGAAGTTTTGTTTTATTTGTTAGTACCGAGTTGTTTTAGTAATAATCCTACACGATATCCTCAAGTTAACTATTTTTTCCGGCTCAATCGCCTCTTTTCAGGCACACTTATATTAATTTTTTAGGATACATATTATGTCTAATACAACTACTGGTTCAGTAAAATGGTTTAACGAAGCAAAAGGTTTTGGTTTTATCGAGCAAGAATCTGGCGCAGACGTTTTTGCACATTTCAGCGCAATCTCTGGCGACGGTTTTAAAACTCTAGCTGAAGGCCAACGTGTACAGTTTACTGTTACTCAAGGTCAAAAAGGTCCACAAGCTGAGAACATTGTTAGCATCTAATTGCTAAACAATTTAGTGGGTTAGAGATAACCCATTAATATATTTACCTTTATAATTATTTAGTCGAATATCTTCAAAACCTCCTCTGTAAATATTTTCCAAGCGCAATCTCATTTGTATACACAACTCATTAATTAGTACATTTTTAAACACATTTACTACTATCTCTCTTGAGCGAAAGCTTTGTATTGCCTACAATAGCGCATACTTCATTCAATATAGAATATGACCATGAACGACACTACCGCAAAACCTGCTTTACCAGATCGCCTTTCTATTAATCCACGCAGCCCACATCATGTGGAAGAAGTTTTTGAACACGATATTGGTATCACGTTCAACGGCAAAGAGCGTTTTGATGTTGAAGAATACTGCATCAGCGAAGGTTGGATAAAGTTTGCATCTCCAAAAGGCCTTGATCGTCGCGGACAACCACTTTTACTTACAAGAAAAGGCACTGTTGAAGCCTTTTATAAGTAAGCTAATACTACTTACTAAAAAAGCGACACCATATTGGGTAGTCGCTTTTTTTGTGCCCTTTTAATAGGTTGAGCTTTTTTCATGCCCAACCTGATGAAGTTTCATTATGATTTTTTAAAAAATATGTTTGAATAGCGCCATAATATTTAGACATATAGAAGTCCATAAGTGAAAAAGGTAACGATTTTAGATGGCGGCATGGGACGTGAACTTAAGCGCATTGGCGCTCCGTTCTCACAGCCACTTTGGAGTGCACAGGCACTTATAGAAGCTCCTCAATATGTAGCACAAGCTCACCAAGGTTTTATAGATGCTGGCGCCGAAATAATTACGGTTAATAGCTACGCTTGTGTGCCGTTTCATTTAGGTGAAGAACGCTACGAAAGCCAAGGCGCGTTACTCGCAGAGCAAGCTGCCCTTATTGCTAATAAAGCAGCAAATAATGCAAAGCAAAACGTACTGGTTGCAGGATCACTACCACCTGCATTTGGTTCATACCGTCCCGATTTATTTGAAAGTGAACGTGCTTTTACTATTTTAAATACCTTATACAATGCACAAAATCTCCATGTAGACCTCTGGCTTGGCGAAACAATATCGAGTATTGAAGAAGCACAAGTAATGGCAAGCGTACTTAAAGGCTCAACTAAGCCATGTTATTACGCATTTACCCTAAGTGACGAAGTAACTGAGCAGGCAACGCTGCGTTCAGGTGAGCTGGTAACCGATGCCATAACCGTACTACTTGAGCAGCAAAACATTGCAGGTATTTTCTTTAATTGCTCTATTCCTGAAGTTATTGAGCAAGCACTGCGTGATACTAATAACGTATTAACTAAGCAAAATAAAAAAGTAACGTTAGGCGCATTTGCTAACAGCTTTACTCCTATTTCAAGTGCTCACAAAGCAAATGAAGCAGTGCAAGACTACCGTGATTTATCTCCTGAAGAGTATCTGGAATTTGCAAAACAATGGCATAGCCTTGGCGCTAATATTATTGGTGGTTGCTGCGGAATTAACCCAAGCCATATCGAAGCACTCGTGCAATGGAGAAATTCCATTGAAAAACCTTAACTTTGAGCTGGCTATTCCTGCAATTACATTAGTGATTACCTTATTAGTTATCTCAACTTTATATCCGGAGCAGTCACAATTATTAGCAAGCAACGCCATGCACTTTGTAACAGGCTGGTTTGGTTGGTTAGTAGAACTTGTGAGCTTGGCTTTAGTTGGTTTTTTATTTTGGTTAGCTTTTTCAAAGTACGGATCTATTAGATTAGGTGAAGAAAAAAAAGAGCACTCTAACTTTTCGTACGGCGGTATGATTTTTACCGCAGGTGAAGGTGCTTCTCTTATATATTGGGGAATTGGTGAGCCGATGTATTATTTGCAATCGCCACCACTTTTTGCCGAACCAAATAGCTACGCAGCAGCAGCTTGGTCTGTTACTTATTCTATTTTTCATTGGGGCGTGACTGGCTGGGCCATTTACTGCTTTCCGGCAATTCCGTTTGCGTACGCATTTTATGTACAAAAAAAACGTACTTTAAAGCTCTCTACCCTTTGTGAACCGGTAGTAGGCAGTAATCCAGTTATCGCTAAAGCAATCGATTTACTGGCAATTTTTGGCACCCTTGCAGCTTTCGCAAGCTCGCTGGCGCTTACCGTATCTTTATTAAGTACTGGCATTTCTGCTTTGTTGGAGATTAAAAATAGCTTATTACTCCAAGGCAGTATTATTTTATTGTTTGTTTTAATGCTCGTTGCGGTAATGCTTGTTGGTTTTAAAAAAGGTATTAGCAAAGTGTCTGACTATACGGTGATAGCTGCAATATGCTTTGCCTTATTTGTATTACTTGCAGCTGACTCTCAGTTTATTTTAAATAACTTTACCGACTCAATAGGTGTCATGCTCGATAACTTTTTTAGAATGTCGCTTTGGACCGATCCAGTTCAAAAAAGTGGTTTTTCGCAATCGTGGACTCAATACTATTGGTTTTGGTACTACGCTTATTTAATTATGATGGGCCTTTTTATTACTCGCATTTCACGTGGGCGTACTATTAAAGAAGTTATTTTGTACACTATTTCGATGGGTTCGCTCGGCTGTGCATTTTTTATATCAATTTTTGGTGGTTATGCAGTATGGGCGCAGTTAGTTGGTGGCTTACCTGTTCAACAATGGATGAGCGAAGGCGGCTTAACGTTTGCTGTAGTGTCACTTATTCAAACTCTACCATCGGGTAATATTGGCTTAGTGTTATTTTTGGTTATTCAGTTTTTTTTAATGCTAACGACTATGTCAAGCGCAAGCGTTGCCACTGCTATGTTAACAACTAATAAGCTAGAGCTAAATGGCGACCCCGATCATAAAGTTAAGCTCCTATGGGCTGGTGCAATTGCACTCATTAGTTTTAGCGTATTTTTATGCGGTGGTGGGATAGATACCATTAAGTCACTCTGCGTTGTAGCTGGCCTGCCAATGATGTTTATTTACATGATTTTAGTAAAGCAATTAACGATGCAACTAAAGGGTGTAAATCAAATAGAAGCGCTTGAGCAGTATGAAAGTATAAATTCTGAAACGGTTAAAGTGAATTAGAAACATTTTAAGGCCTCATGTTATGAGGCCTTATTTACTATTACTGAGCATGTTACTACAGCATGAAAGAGGTCGCCTTTTAAAACAAAGAAGCCTTAGTATTTAAAATAAATCAGTATTAATTTAGCCGACGAGAGCCATACCACCAGCAACAACTAAGCGTTAAACCATTTTATCCAATTTGCTACCTGAACACGGGCAATTTTCATCATTTTGTTTAAGGCATTGTTGGTAATTAAACCAATGGGCTACAGCAATAAACGCTGAGCCTATTAAGGTTAGCGCTTTTTCGAGCACTTCATGGCCTAGCAATACGGCAAATATCATAAAAGCTAAGCCTGTTACACCAGACACCATATAACGTGTACGTTTATGTTTTTTACAGCCTAAACTCAATGCCAACAAACTGGTTGGCATTACCGTCGCAAGAATCCATAAATGAAATTGCTCACTATCTATTTGCATTACAGCAAAGCTTGGTAATAACGCTAAAATAACCGGGGTTGCAAAACAATGCACTGTGCACATTACCGATAACCCTATTGCCATACGATCCATAACACTTTGACTCGACTTCATTATTTCCTCTACTAAATCAGTGTCTCCACTCAAAAACGTTACTTTTAAGGAGACATTTTAATAACATCAGTTAATTGCTGTTGATATATTATAACATCACTCGCATAATTGATATAACATAACATAACATCTAACAAGGTAGTCAAATGAAACGTAGATCACAATTAGCTGTTCTCATAGCAGCTTTATTGCCGGCTAGTGTGCTTGCATCCACAATAGAAGGCGTTGTTTTAAACAACAAAGGTAAAGTAGTTACCAATGCAACGGTAGAAGTTGAAGGCTCAGATCTTAAAGTAACCACCGATGAAAACGGTAAATTTGTTATAACAGAACTAAAAAATGGCTTAAAAGAGCTTCACGTTGTAGCCCCTGGTTATGCGCATCTTCATCGCGATATAACAATAACTAATGATGAAAACCAATCGGTTACTTTTAATTTAAAGCGCTCGCCTATTGAAGTTATTGATATTGAAGCGACCCCTATTCATATGTCGGCAATGGAATCTGCATCGCCTGTTAGTGTTTTATCTGGCGAACAACTAAGACGACAACAAGCTGCAACCCTTGGCGACAGCCTTGAAAAACTCCCAGGCGTTAATACAAATTTTCACGGTAAAGTAGCCAGCACACCTATTATTCGTGGTTTAAGCGGCCCTCGCGTACTTATTACTCAAAATGGCCTTGATGTTAGTGATGTTTCGCGCGTTGGCCCCGATCACTCTGTTGCATCGGAGGCGTCTACCGCACAACAAATTGAAGTATTACGCGGCCCTGCAACGCTGTTTTATGGCAGTGGCGCAATTGGTGGTGTGGTTAATGTAGTAGATAACCGCGTACCTACCGACAGCACCACGCGTGGTGAATGGAACCTAGAACATAACTCGGTAGATAACCAAAAAGTGGCCTCGTTTAATGCCACCACAGGCACAGACTCGGTGGCTTTTTACGCCGATGCATTTTGGCGTGAGGCCGATGACTACGGGGTACCTGTAGCTGCCGATATAGATAGCGACGGTGAAGGCCATAGTAGCGATTACAAAGTTGAAAACAGTAATGAAGAGTCTGACGGTTTTACTGTTGGCGCTAGCTATTTAATGGATAACGGCTTCATTGGCTTAGCAGTAGAGCAATTTAATCGTCAATACGGTATTCCTGGTCATACGCACGGCGAGGAAGAAGAGGAAGAACACAACGACGAAGAAGAAAGCGTATTTGCTGATTTAGAGCAAACTAAAGTGCAATTACTGGG
This sequence comes from Pseudoalteromonas sp. MelDa3, assembly GCF_002863625.1. Taxonomy (NCBI): domain Bacteria; kingdom Pseudomonadati; phylum Pseudomonadota; class Gammaproteobacteria; order Alteromonadales; family Pseudoalteromonadaceae; genus Pseudoalteromonas; species Pseudoalteromonas sp. MelDa3. The sequence continues at coordinate 82,590 of NZ_PJBR01000001.1, forward strand.
CGAGTACAACCTAGATAATAAATGGCTAAACAAAATAAATCTCCGCGCTGGCCATACCGACTACGAACACGCTGAAATTGAGAGCGGCGCTGTTGGCACTACCTTTAAAAACGAAACCAACGAATTACGCATAGACCTACTGCATAACCAATTTAACGAATGGAATGGCGGTATTAGCTTTCATTACAAACAAAGCGATGTTGAAGCACAAGGTGAAGAGGCCTTTACTCCTCCATCAGAAACCGAAAGCTTTGCTGTAGCGTTAATAGAAGAAAGGCACTTTGGTGATTTTTTAGTGCAGGTAGGTGCGCGTATTGAGCGAGTAACAATTGAAGCAGGCGACGTATTACTGCCAAATATTGACGCTCACGCACACGATGAAGCAGAAGAAGCCGACGAGCATGATCATGAAGAAAGCGCAGAAACCACTCGCGTATTTGATGTAGAGCATGAATTTACACCAGTCAGTTTATCGGCAGGGGTAGTATGGGATTTTACATCTAACTATAACTTAGGGCTGTCGATATCGCGCTCTGAACGCGCACCTTCTGCCTCTGAGTTCTTATCGTTTGGGCCGCATATTGGTACTGGCACTTACGAAGTAGGCGCACTATTTGATTTAGATGAAGATGGCCATTTGGGTTTATCTGAACAAGCAATTGATCTGGAAACAGCCAATAATATCGATTTAACCCTACGTAAAACTCAAGGCGATGTTGGCTTTATTTTAAATGCCTTTTACAACCAAGTAGATAACTACTATTACCAAATAGACACCGGTTTATTCGCACAAAGTGGACACGACCATGGCGATGAAGAAGAACTCGCTGACGAACACGACCATTCATCAGAGCTACCCGTTTATTTATTTAAAACAGATGATGTAGTTTTACACGGCTTTGAAGCGCAAGTTGCATGGCAACTAACTAACGAGTTTAAGCTAGATGTATTCTCTGACTACGTTCGTGCACGCCTTAAAGACGGGGGCGATTTACCCCGTACACCACCGCTTCGTTTTGGCAGCGAGCTAAGCTATCAAACAGATAAACTCAGTGCGCATATTCATGTAACTCGCTATCAAAAGCAAGACCGCACAGCCCCACAAGAAACAGCCACAGACGGTTACACCTTAGTTGACGCGAGCATCTCTTACGAACTTTCAGTGTTAAACCAAGATATGTCTGTGTACCTACGAGGCACTAACTTAACAGATACAGAAGCACGCGTGCACAGCTCGTTTGTAAAGGATATAGCGCCACGTCCAGGACGTAGTTTTGCGCTAGGTATTCGCGGTTATTTTTAAGCGTTAAAAAATTATAATTAAAGGAAATAAACATGAAAAAACTATATCAATTAAAGCTTATTACACTCGCTATTAGCGCTATATTTATTTCGGCCTGTGGCGATGCCCAAACCAACATTGTGGAAAAAGATCCTATTGTTGTAGAAGACGAGCACGACCATGATGATGATGATGATCACGACCATGACGACGGCTATACCATAGACTCACTTGGCAGACTTGCCGTTCTGGCAGGTGACAGTAACGAAGCTAGCTTTTTTGATTTAGATAACAACGAATTACTTGATACATTTACACTAAACAATGACTCAAACACGTTATCTGCATCACCAGGCTTTCGTTATGCTGTTATTGCTAATCGTACTCAAGATTACCTAGGGTTTATAGGCGGCGGTATGTGGCGCGAAGATCACGCAGAGCACTTGCATGATTATGAGCAAGGCCCTGCGTTTAGCAGCTACGAGCTAACAAGTGGTAGTCGCCCTACACACTTAATAACTCATGACGGGCAATTAGCAATATTTTACGATGGCGATGCAGAAACCGGTACGCCTGCCTCAGTAGAAGTGCTAACCGATAACGATATTACCAATACAACAACTACATTAACGGGCATTAACTACGGCATTAACATGCATGGTGTAGCTGAGCCTCGGGGCGAGCATTTACTCTCAACCATTCGCCGCGACGATATAAGTAATACATCAAATGCCAAAGTACTTCCCGATCAAGTGGGTGTTTATCATCTTCACGATGGTAATTACGAACTAGAGCAAACGTTAGAAATAACCTGCCCCGATTTACACGGCGCAGCACAAAATCACGATTATGTTGTATTTGGTTGTGGTGATGGTGTATTGATTGCCCATCAGCAAGATGATGTATACAGCGCTCAAAAAGTTGTAAATATAGATGCCGTAGGCGATCAGCGCATTGGTACTTTGTACGGCCATAAAAACAACGACACAATTTTTGGTATTGCCGCAGGGCATGATGGCAGTGGCTCAGTATTACTGAGTATTCATTCTGAAAATGCCGAAATGGAAGAAGTAGAATGGCAACTTGCTGATGGCGCAAGCGCTGTTTCTTATTCTTTTTCAGCCAGTGGTGAGCACTTTTTAATACTCGACAGCCTAGGCTTTTTAAATGTACTTACAGTACATGACCATGACGGTGAAATGCACTGGGAACTCGCAGGCCAAGTAGATATTACTCAAGCAGACGTAACCACAATGCCCGAAGGAATGAGCTTTAGTATGACAGTGGCGCAAAGTGGTCAGTTTGCTTATATTGCCGATCCAATTGCTCAACACATAGTGCAAGTACACCTTGAAGATCTAGAAATTGAAAGTGAGCTAGAGTTAACTTTTCCACCCGCAAGCATTACCTGGTTAGGGATTGCACAAGAAATAGAAGATGAAGATCACGACCATTAATTTAAAACTAACGCTTTAAATTAAAGCCACAAAACAAAAAACCCGTAATTAGGTTTACTAATTACGGGTTTTTACAGCTATTTATTTAGCTCTATTGTTACTTACGGCGCCAGCCACTCCACACATCATCTATATCATCGGCTTTATTTTTTTTCTTTTTCTTGCCTGTGCCTTCTGGTTTTGCCATTGGCTTTTCATTTTTAAGCGCCTCGGCAGCATCAAGATTAGCTTGGTTAACGGCAAAGCCAGCTATTTCCTCACGTTCAAGACGTAGTTTGTTTTTCTTCTCGATTATTTTAAAGTGATGCAAATCTTCATAATCAACCAATGAAAGTGCTAAGCCTACTTCACCAGCACGGCCGCTTCGACCAATACGGTGCATATAATCAGCAGGACTGCGTGGTAGATTAAAGTTTATTACCACTGGCAGCTTTTCAATATCCAAACCACGTGCAGCAATATCGGTTGCGATAAGTACTTCGATTTCGCCCGCTTTAAATTTTTCTATTACGCGAGTACGTTCACTTTGGCCTTTATCGCCATGGAAAACTTGTGCATTAACACCGCGTTTTTCAAGCTTAGCCGCTAAATGCTCACAGTCTTTTTTAGCGTTCACAAAAATCAGCGCTTGGCGCCATTTATGCGTTTTAATTAAATGTGCTAAAACTGTGGTTTTTTCACCTTTGTTTACGGTAAAAACACGCTGTACTAAGGTGCTTTCATCTTTGTTTTGTACTTGTATTTCAACTGGGTCGCTTAAAAGCTCTTGCGTTAATAGCTTAACTTGCTCAGGGAAAGTTGCTGAAAACAACATAGTTTGTTTTTTAGCAGGCATTAACGCTAAAAGATCAGCCAGCTCTTCGGTAAAGCCAAGGCTTAGCATACGGTCGGCTTCATCAAGCACAAGCGTAGTTACATTATCGAGCTTAATCGCATTGCTTGAGATTAAATCAAGTAAGCGACCAGGTGTTGCCACAATAATATCGGCGCCGCCGCGCAGTGCCTGCATTTGTGTATTAACCGACACACCACCAAACACGGCCACCGTTTTAATTGCGCCATTAAAGTTAGCAGAATACGATTTAACGCTATCGGCCACTTGCGTAGCAAGCTCACGCGTCGGTACTAAAATAAGCCCCGTTACAAAATTACCTTTGCTGGCAGTATTTTTAGCGCCCTGCTCAAGGAAAGCTTTTTGCAACATAGGTAATGCAAACGTTGCTGTTTTACCTGAACCGGTATTTGCCCCTGCAATTAGGTCACTACCCGCAAGCACACTAGGTATAGCCTTAGCTTGAATAGGTGTAGGCTGGGTATATTCCAAATCGGTTAATCGAGCTAATAGCTCTGGAATAAGGCCAAGTTCGGAAAAAGTGCTAGGGCTTGTGGCTGAGGTCATATTTATTACGGGCTTATTGCTAAAAAAGTAGCCTGTAATTTTAGCGTATTTAGCGCTTATTAAGTAGAGATTAGTGATTTAAATATCAGCGGCGTGTTGTAAAGGTAACTGTAAGCGCAGGCTACCCCCGCGCATTGTCCTTTTATATTACTGGGTTTTATTTAACTGTGTTTGTAATCTACTTTTAGTCTCTTTTAAGGTATCTAAATAGGGGTATGTGGTATCTACGACATTTAAAGCAGCCTCTATTTTAATAAGTGCCTGTTGTATATTACCTTGTAATTTATAGCCATAACCTAACCCCCATAGTGCATCAACAGATTGTGAGTGATGCTTAACATTATGCTTAAATACTGCCACAGCCCGCTCATATTGCTGCATATTTACTAGGTTGTAACCAAGTTGCCTAACAGCCGCCTCTGGAGGTGTTATTTGCTCCCCCCATTGCTGAGATAACTTTTTATAATAAACATCAATAGATTCTATATCATCGCTTAAAGCACTCATGGGCATTTGTTTGGGTAAAAATAAATGATGGTAAGCATTAAAGGCCCCAGCGGCAGATGTTAAGTTATGCGATACATTTTCAAATGCGTCACTGAAAAAGCGTAAATTTGGCAAGCTATTAGATTGTAAAGCTTGCTGCAGCTCATTATATCGCTCACGCATTAAGCCAGCTTCTTCGCCAATATTTATATAAACATAGTTATTCAGGTCTTTTGATTTATTAATAAACGACTTAGTCGCTTTTACCGGTGCGCCATAGTTCCACCAAACGGCAGGGCTGTAAGCAATATGCGCTTGGAAAAGCTCAGGGTTAGCTTGCATAGTATAAAGTGCAAACACGCCTGCTGCTGAGCCTCCAGCAATCACATTAAAGTTATGCGTACGATAGCTTTTATTAATCAAGGGCATAAGCTCTTGCTCAATAAATGCTAAAAACTTTGCTGCGCCTCCGCCTTCACCTACCGGGCCTTGTGGCTCTTTATTAACTGTGGGGTATAAATCCCTTAAGCGATTAGTGTTTTCAATAGCGACAATAATAACCTCAGGCGCACGATTATTATTTTGCAGTCGATCCATTACAGCACTTATAAGCGGTATGTTACCCGCGCCATCTAAGCGATATATAACAGGATATACCTTGTTTGGCTCAGATTGATAGCTCTTAGGTAACTGAACGACAACTGTGCGTTCTTCGTTTAAAACAGCCGATTTAAATGTATGTGTGTGTTGCGGATAGCCAATGGTTTGCTGTTTTAAATCAGGCTCTGCAAGTGTGCTACTAGAATAAAATATAAATAAACTACATATAAAAACAGCGGTTAATAAACGCATGACTAATCCTTTATAAAATAGTGTGTTATTTAATCTAACAGGCTTTGAGGTACAAAAAAAGGCGCATTG
>NZ_PJBR01000068.1:0-27247 GCF_002863625.1 Pseudoalteromonas sp. MelDa3
TAAGCGGACTAGAAAAAATTTCAAAAAATTTATTGCCAAAAGAATCCTGGAATCAAATTTAGATTAGATCTATTTAATAAAGTTAGAGGGCTAGTGCTTTTTTAAATCATGCAATTAATAAAAAACTTTAGTCTCATTGTAACTTCAAGATACCTTAGAGAAGCCAGAGCAAATTGATGGCGTTTTAAGTTCAGGCAGAACCAGACTCAACTACTGAGTCTGGTTCGTGCTATAAATAAGCTCGTCATCATATTTTTAAATTAAAGCTGTTATTTACCTAACAAACATCCAAATACCGGCAGCTATCATAAATAAGTTTTCTGTTAGAGAGATAAACCCTAGTGGTACGTTACTGTCACCGCCTACACACGCACATTTTAACTCTCGTTTATCTATATAGACTGCTTTTATCACTGAAACAGCACCAACCCCACCTATGAATAATGAAATAGGGGCAATAATATAGGCTGGTAATCCGGCTATCATTCCAATGCCAACAAATGCTTCTAAAAATGGGTATACATAAGCGTACCTGACTACTTTCATAGCGACTAAGTCATAGGTTATAAATGAATTAGTAAAGCTAAATAAGTCTTGAAGCTTTTGTATTGCTAACACTGCCATTGTTAGGGCTACAAACAGTTCAGCGGTTTGCATTGATAATAAGCTATTATCCGATGCAAAACTAAATGCCACACTAAGCAAAAAACTAACCGAAAAAATCGCAATCACGGGCGTGTAAGTTGTACCTTCTTGGGCCGCTTGTGGCTTATTAAAGTAATCACGTAAATCGTCGTAGCCACCTATACGTTTATTATCAATAAATGCTTGAGGTGTAGTTTCTACACTGTGTTGTTTTTTAAATTCATCTGTTTGCTCTCGAGAAGTTAAAAGCTGATCATCAACTGTATATCCCTCTCGCTCTAGTAGGTCTTTTGATTTTAAACCAAACGGACAAATATGCTCATCTGTTGCCATTCTAAAAAGTTGGGCTGATTTACTCATGCTTTACTCCTTATGTTATGCGGTTTATTTATTTATTTGAATTGAAATCTGGAACAGCTCTTAATTGTGCTTGAGCATTGGTTTGTGCAATGCCGTTTTGCTCTATATCTTTTAGGAGCCATTGCATTTCTTTTATTTCTCGCTCTTGGGCTTCAATTATATTTGTAGCTAGCTTTTGAACGCGTTTATCTTTGATTTTTGCCCTGTCACTGGTGAGTATGGCAATTGAATGATGTGGGATCATCGCCGACATCCATGAGCTATCATCAACAGTCACTTGTGAGCGAACTAAAAATAAACTTCCCACAAATACGGCAACACTAGCAATGAGTACTGTTATATTTTTCTTTTTATCTTTATACATATTGAGCATGAAAAGTAGCATTATCACTGCCATCGTGGCTCCCATATAAAGCGCCATATAAGTACGAGTTTCACTAAAATAAACATGACTAAGTTGGTAGGTGTTCAAATACATCAATACAAACATGGTTATTGTGGATGTTGCTATCATTAAAAAAAATTTTGAATAGTGTGACATTGTATTGCTCCTTAAAAGTTTTGTATTTTGTTTTTACATGTGAGTAATTTTTACACTATCAAGCTCAAAAATCAGTGTTTCCTGTTGTGTAAAATGGGTATTTAAGAATTAAATCAAAAATTATGCCGTTAGGCTAAAATTGCTCGCTGGATTTACTTATGTATCTGTAGGTTTCTTCATTTGAGTTGTCAGTGAGTAGTTCAATATTATATTTGTGAAATATACCCTCCATTTCCATTCCGGGAGTGCCAATAGGCATGGCTGGTACACTTAAGCCTGTAATGTGCGGAGCGTGTTGCCCAGATAAAAACTGTTTTATATGTTTAACGGGAACATGACCTTCAAATACAAATCCATCGGCTGACACGGCTGTATGGCATGAGCGCATATTAGGTTTTATTTGATACTGAGATTTAATCGACCCCATGTCATTAACGTTAATTGCTTTTGTTTGAATATTGTTTTCACTCAAATGAGCAATCCACTTATTACAACATCCACAATTTTTACTTTTATAAACGGTAAGCTCAATTTCAGGTTTTTCTGAATTTTCATAGATTATTGATGTTTTATGCTGTTTTTCGATACTCATTGCCGAAAATGACATAGTTAATGATAAAAAAAACGCTGAGGTAATGTAGATTACTCGCATTGTTAACTCCTTAATTAGACCAGTGAATATGAGTGATTTTCCAACCTTTATCGGTGTTTTTTAATGTGATTGATTCCATTCCCGTAGACTTAATATCTTTCCCTTTATACTTTCCTTGAGTTTTACTTCTTGAAATTGAGTAAGCTATGTCTCCATTTGTGTGAACTTGATGCTCTAGCAGTTCACTATCAACTGCACTTAAGAATTTCATATCCGCTATCATATGATGGTTCGCGTATTCATCTGCAGAACGCTCAACAATTCCGCCGTCAAAAATGACGACATCGTCTGCCAGTAATTTACGGGCACCTTTGGCATCGCCTTGTTTTAGGGATTCATGAAATAAGTTAACTGCCTTTGCAGCTTCGCTATCAACATTAACAAAGACCCAGCCTTTTTTTGTGTGCTCTTCATGGGTGTGTGCGTTCACAGCAAAAGAACTAACAGCGCTAAAAATTAGTAGCAATAAAATTTTTAAATTAGAGGATTTAATTAACATACATTTTCCTTTTTTATTAATCGTTAAATAGGCGGACCAACAAGTGTTGTAAATACACTTGTTGTAATAAGTACAAATAGGGCAATTAATATTTCAACAGTGATCGAGCGTTTTAATATACTTATATGGTGTTGTTGAGTGATTTGCGGGACTAAAAAAAGCTTATGCCATGCACCTAGTAACAGCATCGCGCTGACGAGTAACAGCTTTAATAAAATTAGTTGCCCATAATTTGATGTAAACAATGCAGAAAATGACTCTAGGTACTGCAGGAGCAGAGTTAAGCCCGAAATAAGTAGTACAAATACAATAACAATAGCGAGTTGACCAAAGTAATGCATTAACCGCTTTACTTCACTGGTAGGTAGTAAAGTGCAGCTTTTGTAAAGCGGCCACAATGACCCTAACCAGCTCGCAATGGCAATAAGGTGAAAGGTTAAAATACTTTTCACTAACCCATTTTCATTTGCACTGTGCCCAGTAAAAGTGAAGCTATAAGCGATAAACCCAAGCATGATTAGTATAACGGCAACGTTTTTATAACCTGCTACGTTATCATCTGATTCCACACTCCACATACATGCGCTAATTAGAGCAATAATAAGCGCTGGTATTCTAAACGTTGCTTGGTCACCTATGACTGATTGCCAAACAATTTCAAGCATAAAGGGGTCAAACATTCCCATAAAGCCTGATTCAGCCATTGCTCCAGCTTCTATTGGTACTTGTAAAAGTGCAGCAATACTACCTGTAACTACACACGTAATTTGCCAACGTTTTAAGAACTGATAAAAGCTAATTAAGTGATGCCCTGCAACATTGCTGTTGCCACACATAAAGCGCATTAATAAAGTGCCCGCAAGCCCTGCAATTGCGATATAGCTTGCTAGTTTTAATAATAGTAAGAGTACTGACCATTCACTTAATTGCATTATGTTGCTACTTAATGATTATGTTTGCTGTGGGTATTAGATTGTTCTTGCATCATCTTATGCGATTCACTTTTGTGTACCATAAATCTAAACGTGTCGGTCATTTTATGTCCATCACCACCCAGTGCTGTCCATTTAACCGTGTAAGTGCCTTGGACTAAGCTCGGCAATGACCAACTAAAGTCTGTGCTTGGGGTAGAGCTTGGTTTGAAATCAAAGTTTATTGATTTATTTTTTTCATCTTTGATGATGACTTTTGCTAGCCTTACTTCACCACCAAAAGTTAACGAAAGTTGCTCTGGGCTTTTCATTAACATGGCTTCTTGCGCAGGTGTTGATTGCTTGAGTGATATATGCGCTGATGCGGAAAATGTAAGTACTAAACCTAAAATAGCTACTGCAGAATTAAAAAACTTCATAATTACCTCTTATTTAAAATGATTAAAACCAAAATTTAATACCCGCAACAAATGCGGTGTTGTTGCTACTTTGTCCACTTGATGTGGCATAGTCGGCGGTATTGCCAAATTTATTGCTCCATTCAACGCCAATATAGGGCGCAAACTGGCGTGTAAATTCATAACGAACCCTAAATCCAATCGCGCTGCTTGATAGGCCACTTCCAAGTTCGTTTTGTTTATCGTTTTTGCCATAAAGTGTAATTTCGGCTCGCGGTTGTATAATTAGCTTTTGCGTGAGTAATAGTTCGTACTCTGCCTCTAACGTAAATGCGGTATTGCCTCGCTCACCTACGTATGCTGTCATATCAAGTTCAAACCAATAAGGGGCTAAACCTTGTAAGCCAAAAGCCAACCATTGCCGATTTTCACCTTCTTTATTGTAATCAAGACGAACACCTGCTTGAGTATCCCAATATGCTGATACGGCGTGACCCCATAAAATATCGGTTTGGTTTTCTTCAATACTTCCTTCGCTGAAATCACCCTCGGTTTTAATTACCAATCGATCAAAGGTAGTGCCGTACCATGCTTGTAAGTCAAATACACCTGCGTTTGCTTGCTCGTTATATTCAAGACGATCGCCTAGTAATGCGTAAAATGGATGCTCATCAGCGAGTGTTAATCGCTCATTGCCCTCAAGCGCATATGGGCCTTCTGTTAAAGTTGTTCCCGCAGAGTAAGCATGGGGGTCTCTTGCATCTTTAGGTGCACTTCCTCCTTGTGGTTGCATCTTAGCGCTATTCATTTGTGCCATTTCACTTTGCGCTAATAAAGGGAAACTAATTAATGAAGCCCCTGTTAACATTAATAAACCTAATGATTTAGATAGTTTTAATTGTTTCATGATACGACTACCTCTCTAAACATACCGGCATCCATATGGAATAATAAATGGCAATGCCAAGCCCAGCGACCTACATCGTGAGGGGTGGTTAAAAAGCTGATTCTTTGTGCGGGTTGAACAGGTATCGTATGACGTCGCACTTGCACATCACCTTGCTCGTTTTCTAAATCACTCCACATACCATGCAAATGCATAGGGTGCGTCATCATGGTATCGTTTTGTAAAATAACTCTTAAACGTTGGTTATGCTTCATATGCACTGGCGTGCTTTTACCAAATTCTAAGCCATCAAATGACCAGCTATAACGCTCCATGTTTCCGGTTAAATGCAGCTCAATTTCAGCTTCTGGCTCTTGCTGGTTAGTGATCCCTTCAAGTGAGTGTAAATCTGCAAGTGTTAAAACACGACGACCATTTTTACGTAAACCAATACCAGGATCATCAAGATTTGTTCTCGGCATATCAACGCGCATATCAACTGAAGCTCCATACTCCGTTTTTGCATGACGCACTTTAGAGCTGGCAACCGCTAATGGGTTTTCAGACATACCATGTTTGCTATGATCCATCGCCATTGCACCGTGCCCCATAGCGCTATGATCCATTTCTTTAGAGTTCATATCTGACATGCCTGCCATACCAGCCATTGCAGAATGCTCACCGCCGTGGGTCATATTGCCCATCATATCGGTCATCGTTAACCATTCAACAGGGTCAAGTGCAGGTACTGGCGCATCAATATTAGGCGAGCTTGATAAAGTTCCTTTTGCGTAACCAGAGCGATCCATACTTTGAGCAAAAATCGTATAGGCATCATTTTTAGGCTCAACAATTACGTCGTAGGTTTCACCAGGGCCGAATCTAAATTCATCAACTGTCACTGGTTCAACGTTTTGCCCATCTGCTTGTACAACCGTTAGTTTTAACTCGGGGATACGCACGTCAAAAAAGCTATTACTAGAGCCATTAATAAACCTTAACCTAAGCTTTTCACCAACTTTAAATAATCCACGCCAGTTTGCCATTGGAGTACTACCGTTCATTAAAAAAGTCATTGCTGATGCAGATAAATCAGCTAAATCTGTAGGATTCATTCGCATCTGATTCCACATTTTTCGGCGCTGTAGAGCATTTGAAATACTGCTGCTTGAAACGTCATCGAAAAACTCTGGGACAGTGGGTTGATTGAAGTTAAATACATCACTCTGTACTTTTAATTTACGGAACAGCGCCATTGGGTCATCATCAGTCCAATCAGATAATTGAATAACATGCTCGTTATCTGCACTAATAATATCGTTTTCTCGCGGTTCAATAATTAATGCACCGTACATGCCTGTCATTTCTTGAAAGCCACTATGTGAGTGATACCAATATGTACCGCTTTGTTGCAGTTTAAATTTATAAACAAAGGTTTCGCCCGGCATAATGCCTTTAAAGCTGATACCTGGTACGCCATCCATTTGATACGGTAAAATAATGCCATGCCAATGAATTGAACTCGGTACTGATAACTTATTTGTTACTCTAATAGTAACGTCATCGCCTTCTTTGAGGCGCAAGGTAGGAGCGGGTATAGATCCATTGATAGTTGTCGCCATACGTACTACGCCAGTAAAGTTAACCGGCGATTCATCTATAACCAGATCAATTACTTCGCCGCTAAGTTCGGGCACAGTGCCTGTTATTGTTCCTGCTACTAAAGATGATGCAGCATGTAATACACTCGGAAAAGCAGCAAGTACACCTCCTGCAATTAAGCCTTGAACAAATCGTCTTCGTGGTGTGCTAACCTGTTGTGATGACTTTTTAAACCCCATTTCCTTACTCCTTCATAGCAGAATATGTATTGAGTATAGAAAATAGACCTGTCTTCAACATGACGCGAACATTACAAAGTTGTAATCTTGGTGTCATGTTGCTGTAGTGACAGATACTGCATAATATTTGCAGAGGTAGTTGTTAGGACTTTAATGAAGGAATTGTATGCGCTTATTAGTTGTTGAAGATGAAGCAAAAACGGGAGATTATTTAAAACAGGGACTAAGTGAAGCTGGTTTTCAGGTTTCTTTGGCGCGCAATGGTCTTGACGGTCATCACCTAGCAATGACCGAATTATTTGATGTAATAATACTTGATGTCATGTTACCTGACGTATCCGGTTGGAAAATTTTACAGTCGCTACGTGAAGCAGATAACAAAACCCCAGTACTATTTTTATCTGCTCGCGATAGCATAGACGATAGAGTAAAGGGGCTCGAACTTGGTGCTGATGACTATTTAATAAAGCCTTTTGCTTTTGCTGAAGTTTTAGCAAGAGTACGCACTCTTATTCGCCGTGGTGCAGTACAAACAGTTGACGATATACTGATCGTTGCTGATTTAGAAATGGATATTCCAAAGCGAAAAATACAACGTGCAGGCAAGCGTATTTTATTGAGTAATAAAGAGTTTAGCTTACTTGAACTATTGTTACGGCGCGAAGGTGAAGTACTGCCACGTTCGTTAATTGCTTCTCAAGTATGGGATATGAATTTTGATAGCGACACCAATGTGATTGATGTTGCCATTCGTAGGCTAAGAGCAAAAGTTGATGATGACTTTACTATTAAATTAATTCATACAGTTCGCGGTATGGGCTATAAATTAGAGGTTGAAACTGATGGCTATTAAGTCACGGCCTTTATCACTTACGATGCGTGTTGTGTTGTTTGTGGCTGTAACCGTTATTGCGTGCTTAACTTTAGTTGCCACCTTAATAAATAGTTCGATAAAACATCATTTTTTCCAGCAAGATAGTAGTGAACTGCATGTTATTAATCAATCTATTGAATTAGTTTTAAGACAACACTATAAATCAAACCTGAAACTTAAAAATGAATTATCTAACGCTGTAGCGGGTCATCACGGTGTTTACTATCAGGTAAATACCGCAAAAGGAGATCTCATTTTTCAAAGCTCTGAACGAGATTTTAGTGATTTTGTAATGAGTGCTAAGGCTTCAACTGGCTTTAACCGTAACAACATTACCTCATGGCAAAATGATACCCACACCTACCGAGCTCTGGTGAGTAATTTAAGTACTGGGCAACAGCAATACAAAATTACTACAGCGATAGACATGAGCTTTCATTTACACTTTCTCAATCAATTTCAGCAAAGCCTTTGGGCCATTATGTTTGGCTCAGCGGTACTCATTTTATTGGTGGCTTGGTTTGCTATACATCAAGGATTAAACCCTTTACGAGGTTTAAGTCAGAAAATACACGATATCCAAACTAATAAAATGGATGTAAGGCTCGATGAAAATAAAGTGCCTATTGAGCTTGTTAATATGGTTCAGTCGTTTAACTCAATGCTCGACAGGCTCCAAGGTGAATTTATTCGCTTATCAAATTTTTCTAGTGATATTGCCCATGAACTACGAACTCCACTCACCAATATAATTACTCAAACACAGGTTGGATTATCTAAAAAAAGGCAGTTGGAAGAGTATCAAGAATTATTGTTTTCTAACTTAGAAGAACTCGAGCGATTAACTAAAATGGTTAGTGATATGCTTTGGCTCGCCAAAACTCAAAACGGGCTAATTAAACCCGTTCAAAACACTCTAAAAAGCCATGATGAAATTGAAGTGTTATTTGAGTATTTTGACGCTTTGGCTGAAGACTCATTGATTGCATTTAATAAAAAGGGTCAAAACCTTTGTTTTTATTGTGACAAATTACACTTTCGCCAATTATTATCAAACTTACTATCCAATGCAATTAGGTACGCCCCAAAAGGCTCATCAATCACTGTAAACAGTGAAATGACCACCGCTGAAAAAATATGCATTTCAGTGATTAATACAGGGGAGAGAATACCTTCTGAGCATTTACCTTATTTATTTGACCGCTTTTATCGACCTGATAAGTCGCGGCAACGACACAGCGACGGAGCTGGTTTAGGGCTTGCAATAGTTAAAGCTCTAGCGCAAGCAAACGGTGGAGATATAGAGGTCAGTTCAAATAATCAAACTACCAGCTTTAAAGTTTATTTAAATTTAGTTAAAAGCTAATTATTAAAACCAATAACTCAATGTTTGCTTGTAGATCTTTGGCGAAGTTCAGCTAAGTGCCAGTGTAGGTCGGATAAGCGAAGCGCCATCCGACACAGTAAAATACCTTGCCAATTATTATCAACATTTTATGTTGTCGAGTGGCTGGAGAGTGCCATGAGCGGATATTGGTAACGCCCGCATTTGCGCATGGTTTGGAGCACAGCGGAAAACCAGTCCGACAAAATGCGCTTGTTAAATTTCATCTTCTCTTGTGCTCGGTTCTAGAGGCAATGTCCGGAATCGAATCTGCAGGGCTGATAACCGTTTGTACCTTTGCTCGCTCCTTTAACCGCTTCTGCGCTACAAAAGCGAAAGATTTACCTGTTCGTTCAGCTTCTTTTTGTATTTCGTATATTTCTTCACCAGAAATAGGGTTGTCACTTGCATCAATCATTGTTGAAAAATGATAAGTAGCCTCGTCTTCATTATCTGAACGACTAGTATGCTCAAGTATATCTTCTAGCTCGACACTTACAGCATCCTGCATACCTGAACCAATTGCCCCGAAATTCTGTTCGAACCAATCACCTTGCTCCATAATATTTTTCAATATAAAAAGGTCGTGATCAGTGAATGGAACATGAAAATCATTGAAGTTGATGAATTGTCTACCATCAATTCTCATTTGAAAGTGGTAATGAGGATAATCAATGGATGTTCCTTGATGACCTTGAAAGTCATTTTTGGAGCAGTCAAACGTCCATTCAACATTTTTCCATTTAACGGTATAGGATAAAACTTTTCTATCTGACTTCTCGTCTTCAAGGTCATTGATATTCGAAAGAAAACGATCTTGGTTCGCACACCATCGAATATACGCAGCTATATTTCCATAGCCGTATTTTTCGTAAATTTTTGGAAAGTCTTTTTTCTTAAATTTACATTGCCGTAATAGCCAGTGTAAGCAAGGGTTGCTTTTGCTAATGGTCTTAAAAGGTTTGTTACAGAGATAGCAAATATCTTTTTCATAGCCGGCTCTGAACGCCTCAGCTTGCCTTTGATGTTCCTCATCATTCAGGCGATTCATCTCCTCAATTTCTTCGGGAGACATCCCTTCAAAAATCCGTCTATATTTCTCAGTATCGTGCTGCACCTGATTTCCCTTTGAAATTTAACATTTTAGTATTTATGCGACACGCTGTTTGTGTTGCATAATCGCTTGTTGGACTGAGCCGCTACCTGCTCGGTGTGTCAGAGTTGGTGTTGTTTATGCTATGGGAATTTGCTTTTTGGAGGCTCTCACTTTCCTAGCTGATTTAGTCAGCTTAGCTAGTGCTATGTAAGCTTTCCCTGCATTGCTCAGCGCTTATTATGTATTCATTACACCTAAATTTGCCTTAATAAGCAATTATATTTTTTACACGTACAGAGGCCGCTAGCCTGAGCAGTTAAGCAGGTTAACTAATTGATTTTAAGCAGCTAACTAGCTGCTAACTCGTTCGCTCTACTTTGGTCGTTGTTTCATATAACTTGAATACGCCAATTAATCGCAAGATACCTGCCTTACAATGCTGGCAAGGCCAATGCGGTATCAGTGTTACGTTTTCTGTCTTTAGCTTCTCCACTTTACCTATGTGTGATTCTTGTGACCTTATTAATGCTAACTTTCGCTTGCGACATGCATTAGCTAAAAAACCATAGTGACGAATGCGCATAAACCCTTTCGGCAATACATGTTGTAAGTAACGCCGTAAAAATTCATCACAGCTCAGTGTCATTACTTTATCGCGGTGCTTATCTGCATAATCTCGGTATTTAAAACTCACAGTTTGTTTATTTGCTCTCACTAAACGTGATTCTGACATTACGCCTTTTCGGGTATAGCGAGCAAGGTAGCTAACTAAATTTTCACTGTACGTTAAACAGGCTTTGCTATAAACACACCATTTGGTTGGTGTGCTTACTTTCGCGAATGAACTATCGCATTCATTGAGCGCTGCGAGCATTTTCCCTCTAAACACTGTTGATAATGCTTTAACGGGGTATAAATAGCCTTTTTCTATTTCATGCCAGTGCGTTTTATCAAGCGCGCCTGCGGGTATCAATCAATGCAGGTGAATATGCTGACTTAAGTTCTGCCCCACGTATGCAGTACGCTTGTCATACCTAACTGGCCATGCCTCTTTCGTTTCGCAAATTTGTTCAGCGTTTGCCATGCGGCTTTAAATAAACACTGGTACAACGCGTTTGGGTTATAGTGCGCAATGATATTCAACTCATGGGGGAGCGTAAAAACAAGGTGGAAATACCGACACGGTAATAAATCCTCTTGCTGCCTTTGCACCCACTTAGCCGTAGCCATGCCTTGGCAACGCGGACAATGACGGTCTCGACAGCTACATCCAATCTTTTGTGACTCACCACAGTTATCACATTGCCATGCTTGGTAACCGAGCTGACCTATTCTGCATGATTGAAGGTGCTGACAGACAGCAGTTGTTGATAGCTTATCGTATGATGCTGGCGATAATTCTCAAGATTCGAGTTTAAAATATCAGCGAGGTGTAAAGCGCTCATTGTTTACTCCAGCTCGCAAGCAAATCAATGCCTCCATGACCTAACTCTGGTAACCAATGTAAGTAACTTTGTGTGGTTTTAATATCACTGTGACCAAGCTGATGTTGCAGTTGATGAAGTGGCATACCTGATTCAAGTTGGTGTGTTGCATAAGCATGGCGTAAAGCATGTGGGTTACAGTACTTTAAGCCACACGCTTGTGCATGTTTTCTCAATGCCTTTCTGAAGCTTGAGGGTGACATGGGTTTATCCATTAACCATCGTGAATAAAACATCCAGCCTGTTGGGTGATACATTTTCCAATAGCGAAGTAATTGATTTAGCACGCTATCTGATACAACAACATAGCGTGACTTATCTCCTTTACCATGTTCAATTAAAATGGTTTTACGCTGTCCATCGATGTCTTGCACTTTAATGCGTAGCAGTTCGACAATACGCAAACCACATTCATAACACACCACTATCAATGTTTTTAAGCGCATATCGGTGCAACTTTCTATAAGCCGTCGCATGTCATCGCGCGATAAATACGTGGGTGCGCGAAGTTTTATTTTTGGCAGTACAATATCTAAGTTAAGTGGCCGATGTAAAATATTCTTAAACAAGAACCAAATACTGTTTATCTGTATTTTTTGGCTTGCTCTAGAAAGTTTACGAATCGCAGGATCGTTAAAAAAGGCGTTAAGTTCCTCATCAGTAATCGAATCGAGCGGTTTATTAAAATAATGGCTGAGTTTAAGTAAATGCTCGCAGTAACTTTTACAAGTACTTTGTTAATAACCACGGTAGGCTATTTCAGTTTTGACTTGTTCAATGAGTGTATTCATGACTTACCTCCAAGTTATGGGATAACCCCAAGGTAAGTGTGGCTCAGATGGTCAGAATAGGATCTCCGCGTAGCGGCTTAGTTCAACAAATCAATTAGCGACGATATTTAGCCAACCTCAATGACCGGTTATCGCTCAAATAAGACCCCGAAAAGTGGCTCATATAGCTATCAAGGTTAACGCTTTCAAAAAACAGAGCATATTTCCGATAACTACCTTTGAAGCCCTAGAAACGGAAGTTTACTTCCGAAATATGGCAATATAGGCTTAAAATCGGAAGTATTCTTCCGTTTTGTACTTTAAGATTATAAGCCGGTGTCTAGTGAAAGCTGGGAAATCCAAACTCGTTTCTGCACCAAAACGAGTTACTAAAAACTCATATTGCATTTTGGTAGACTGAATATTCAAACAAGTCCTAAAGCAAAGTTCGGATTACACAATAGAATACGTTGGATTATTGCCGACTTTCCAAGAAATCACGTTTTTTCTCAGACTCAATATACTTTAATTTATACTCTATACGTTTTTCGATATTTGAACGATGTTCTAATAAATCAACAGAATTTAACAAAGGTAATAGCGTGATAAGATAATTCTTTTCTTATTCCAATTATGTGTTTTTATTTAAAAATGCTTTTATATTATGTTCGTATTTTACATATAACCATAAGCAGAATATCACTAGTGGAAGTGCTAAAACCCATAAAACCAATTTATTAATGTATGTATAAGCCACGAAAACCCCTATAAAAAAAACAGTGGAAATAGGGGTTTTGATTCAGGTATTAACAGCTTAATTAATGGCACTTTATATTCACTTTTCCAATCCATAACTATTCGACTCCTGTATTCCAACGTTAACTATTAATGTAAAACACCATGTTTTAAATCAGTGTTTGGGTGTAATCTATTAAGCGTTTCAACACACCAAGTTCTACGTGATTTATCTTCGTCTAGTAAACCTATTTGTAAAATTGTTTTACTAGTATCGTGAGTCTCTTCAGCCTTAGCTAAAGACAAACCTTCTTTGCCAAACATTGCTGGCAATGCCATTGAAGATGAATACTGATTAATGATTTTATGGCACTGATTGCTAGATTGAAAATTTAAGCTTTGTTTATGGAAAACTTTTAAAGGCTCTTCTCCTTGAAAGTTAATTTCATATTGCATATGCAAAGTTATGACACCTTCAGTATCTACAAGTTTCGAAATTTCCATGTGTAATGATTTTTTAAATTGAGCCTTTAAATAATTTTTGTTTGGTAGTCGAACAAACTTATAAAATAATCTTGGAATATCAACTTCCTGTCCATTCTCTACCCACATTCTTGTTAACTTGATAGCGCTTTTATCTCGTAAATCAAGTTCGTAAGGAACATAGATTGTAGGCTCAAAATACAAGTATTTTTCAATCATGTTTATTCCAATCTTCATTTCACGTTCTCTAGTTTATCTTGAAGAGAATTGTTTAGTAACTCAAAATATCGATAGTAAGTCTCTCTGACATATTCCAAATACCCTTCCTGGATTATTACTTCATTTCCCTCATCAGTACTCAAAAACTTATTTTCTTTTACATGTTGAATGATCTGTGCAATATCACCATTTTCATCGAACGTTTTGCCATCTTGATGCGCAAATGCATTTCTCAATTTTTGGATTTTTTTAATGTCACACCAAGAACGAGTGCTCTTGTGTGTCGCAATATCTACATGTTGTTTTAGATATTCTGTAGATCTTTCGAGGCCAAACCCTTTTAAATCATACAGTGACTCATTTAAGTTAAATTGTTCCTTGCAATGCTCACACAATTTATCTAATTCATGTTCAAAAATCCCAACCAATGTCAGAAAAGCTGATCTTCTATGAAGGCTTGGGTAATACTCACCAAACACTCCATGTAAGTCCCATACATCACTAGTTAGACCATTATATTCAGTGACATATTGTTCTAATTCAGGATGGCCATGATCAATTACCATTCCTTTTTTGTTTTCTTCAAAGTGTTTAATATTAACTTTAATCTGGCTCTCGGTAGATACAACGAAACCCAAAAGCAAATCTATAGTTGGACACAAGTAATAGGTAAACCAGTTTTTAGCTGTTGTTTTTAATATCATTTTAATTCCTTTACGCTTTCAATTATTTGTATTCAAGCATTCCAATATTAAAAAATGATTGATAAAACAACTACGATTAAACATAAAAACCACATAAATCGAGTAGATGTATCTCTGCGCTTTTGTTGGTTCTTGTTAGTTCCTTCATCTAGCGACCGACCCCACCCCTCTTCGATATGGTCTTTTATAGGGCGAACTTCTACATCTTTAAAAACAGTTAGATTAAGAACGTTAGTGACAATAATAATTGTTGCTATCAACACCCAAGCCCAATATACATTTATAAATTCGATCATCTGTTATTCCAATATCAAAGTTTAACTAATTCAATAATTTGATGCTCAAAAGAACGTTTAAATAGTGTTGATTTTCCATGTTGAATATCTAAATAACCAAAAAGCTTTAAATTTGGATAGTATTCACGAATTGTAGACCTTTCGTAGCCTAATATTTCGGCCACTTCACGTTCAGGTGCTAATTTATCACCTACTGAATAATTATCATTGATATAAACTATCAACTCCTTCAAAACCTGACTTTTATTGATTTGCGTTTTCAATTCTTCAAAAATATTCACACCTAAAACTGACGCGCTTTGTAGCCTTGGGTTATCCTTAAAAAGTACTTCTATTTCTTCAATTGCCGTGCCTGAATACTTTGATAACAATTCCAATTGTGCCTTCATTTATGTATTCCTTTATTCCAGTATTTCTTAACTTATGGGTATGATAGCACGTCTTTAACGTGCTTCAGGTTATTTTTGAACCAAGTTTTATTTAACATACCCCAGTCAACAACCGAGTATGAACCGCTTTTGTTTTCAAGCACAATAGACAGCTCTGGAATTGCCGATAATGTATCTTGAGCTGTTCGTCTTGGCATTCCCGTAGCTTCCATAATAGCAGGCACAGTGTTAACCCCAGTGCTTATGAGCCATGTAACATAGGCCCTTCTATATAAGCTTGTTTTAGTTTTGCTATGCATTATTTATGACCAATATTAGAAAGGTTTTAATTCCATCAAAGGAGTCACTAGCTGGTTTTTGTATGTCCAATGTGCAGTATCTGAGCAGCGATAGTTAATTAGTAAATCAATATTCTTGAAATCTAATTCTAGATCTCGCGCAATAATAGGCTCGTGATGTGCAATTCTATTTCTTAATCCCCTGACATTCTCAAGAAGAACCCTCAATTTATTTCGCATTTCCGGCACTGATAAAGTTACTTCATGATTAGGAAATACTGTATGCAAGAATGGAGTCCATAAACGATCATCAAACCTTCTCGTTAACAGTTTCTCCCAAAATACAAACTTTAATTCGGGAATTACTTTTCCTGTTGAGTTCTGTCCATTTCTGGCATTTATTAGATCACGTCTTGGACTATAGCCTCTATCAGGGTTTGGTAAACTACGCTCAAATGTAGTATTCCAAGGCCAATTTAACCCATATTTTCTCTCCAAGGCTTCAGATACAGCATTTCTAAAAACCACCTCACAAAGGTGAAGTGGCGCAAAAAACGCCGCAGACACTTGTGCATTCCATGCATAGAGCTTTAATGCCTGCTCTGTACTCAACGCTGTACCATTAAAAACAATTTGTTCATATGTACTCAACCTTGAGTCAGATAATGATCTTTTGATATTACTTGACGGCATCGTCAACTCCTTTTACAATTCACTTACTAGCTACGGGATATGCTGGCTTTATGCCTCCCCCTGTAGACATACGAAGAAAACAAAATAACCTGCTTTGTGCGGGTTTTTTTGTATCTTAAAAAACCTATATGGGCTAGCTTGGTTGTAGCAATTACCCTTTCAAATTCTTTACCTATCACTTACTCTTTTAAACCGAGTGCTGGCACTGTCTTATACAAATCATTCAATGCATCAGTTAATCGTTGTGGATCAGGTATAATGTACGTATCGGTCATATCATCACTAACATGGCCTATAGCCATTTGAATAACCTCATAATCAACACCATTATCAGATAATAAACTGGCTGTACTTTTTCGACCTGAGTGACTAGAACCCTGCTTGAACCCACAACTTTTAAATAAATTTCTAATGTAGTTTTCCATACTACTACAAACTAATGTTTCTTTTTGACCGTCTTGAGTTTGATACTTTTTTACGTTAAAAGACAACGTAACCCAGCGCTTACCGCTCCTAGCCAAAAACAGGGGGCTATCTCCATTCAGACCACCATAGCTACCATTAACCGATAACATGGCCTTATCTGCTATACGCTTATCACGCCAAGCTAAAATTGCTTTGCGTTGCTGCTTCAAAACAAGCGCACAATCACGGCTTTGATTTGTTTTAGTGTAATCAGCCCTCATTCTAAAAATAGATTTAAGTTCGCCTGATTTAGTAAAAACGTCTTTAACTAACAACTGGCAAGTCTCACCAATGCGCGTTAGTGATCCGAACAAAAACCAAATTAATGCTACATTTCTCTCGGCAGTTTCACCGCGATTAGCATTAGCCAGTATATGCTTTAGCTGGGCTGGGCTTTCAATTTTCCCTGCGCCTTTTCTGCTAGCTTCAAGTCGCTTCACCGCTTCTGAGACTGGCCTACGCCTTACAGGTTTATGACCTTTTTCAAATGGCATATAACACCCAAATTACACCCAATTCCAACATGGTATATTAAACGAACACCAAAAACCATAGCCGTTGTGTTTGTTGGTGATATTGGAATAGTGGTTTAAAGTAATATTCTTATCTATCACCTAGGCATATATAAATTTCACATTGCCAAAGCAGACACTTGTCACTACAATTAAAGACAAATGTCTTAAGTGGTAAATTTATAATGAGCGAACTACAACAAAAGAGCACACGGCCAGACTTTCTCAATGTCGTGACGCTTGGCAAATTAAATACGCACTCAAACCCAATGGCTGAAATAGCCACAGCACAAATCGGGATCACGACAGCCGGTTTACGTGCATTTTCTACGTTAATGCATTGGGAAATGGGTGTTATAGCCAAAGCATTGGGAACGACTGAACGCACTTTATTACGCAACAAAGAAAAACCCTTAAATAAACAGATCAGTGAGAATGCGCTTGAAGTCGCAAGGCTATCAAGCTTTGGTGCGGCATATTTCGGTAATATCGACAACTGGAATACGTGGCTAGACACGCCGAACGTCCAATTTGATAACCAACCACCGCGTTCAATGATGAACAGCATCCGTGGCCGCGAATTGATACGCAGAGTTATTAACGGGCTACAGTATGGATTCACTGCTTAATGATTGTGTACCGTATCGGCCCCAAACAATATAACAATGTCAGCAACTGCCTTTCTGGATTAGGCGGCATGGTCGCAGAAGGCCGGTGGCATTATGCAGGTGCCCCTATCGTTTATACCGCCTCAACGCGGTCGCTTGGTATGCTTGAACGCTTAGTTAATGATTCACAAGAAATACTAAAAGAAAACTTGAGTGTCGTTCTTATTCAAATACCAGATACGTTAAAGGTACTAAGGTTAGTGGAGGGTGAGCTTCCTACCGGTTGGAACGCGTACCCTTATGCTGCAGATACTCAGTCACTTGGAAGTGACTTTTTAATGAATGGAGACTCTGCAGTGCTTCAAGTACCATCAAGCCTATGCCCGCAAGAATATAATTTTATTCTCAACCCGCAACATCCTGATGCACGTAAAATAAAATGCATTGATTGTTCTGACTTTGTTTATCCAAATAGACTAGCTAATAAGCTGTAGTAAAACTTATTATTTATAAGAAGCACTTATTTATGTACCCATTGAATTATTTTGTACTATTACATCCAAATTTATTAACAGAGTATTATTTATGGAAACCAGCGAAGAGAAGATTACATGCCCCGGCTGTCGAGAAGATTTTTTGCTAACAGAACATAATCCAAACGGTGTTGGTGGAGAGAGAGAACGCTACTCATGCCCCTATTCTGGTTGCAATTTTTCAGCTAAGCAATATACGCCTGGCAGTTTTTCCACTTCTAAGTTACACGGAAGGGACTAAACAAAATGCGACCTAGATTAGTCCCTACTGATGGCATTGGATGGATATATATTATGATGACTCCATCTGACTATAATCGCGTTAAAATTGGCATTACAAAAAATAACCCATTACAGAGATTAAGAGAGCTTAAAACTGGTGACCCTTATTTAGCAGTAGAAGCCGCTTATTTAATACAAAATGGTACTGGGTTCACTACTAGTTGCATTGAGAGTTTCATCCATAGTTATTTTAGTGATGTAAGGATTCATTTCCTTGCAGATGAAGAACGAGAAAATGTTCCCTCTGAATGGTTTAAAATGCACTCCCAGGAATCAAGTCTTCTTGTGGAGGAAGCATTAAAAAAAATGGGGTTTAATATTACTTCAAGTGGGTGTTATCTGGATAGCCTTACCAATGTTGCATCAAGGTATTATGAAAGTGAATTAGTTGATGAGGTTTCTAATTTTGATTTTGATTATTCTAGTCATTTAAACTAATATGTATTAGTTCAGACAAGATCTGACACATCAACTTGAAAAAGTGAGAGTTACCCGTTTTGATAAAAGGTGTCGAATCTTTAAATCAAAACATATAAGAGGTAACTCTCATGCTACATACTAACAATCCAATTATTAAACACAAAGCGGGTTTACTGAATCTTGCAGAAGAACTTGGCAACGTATCAAGAGCCTGCAAAGTGATGGGCGTATCCCGTGATACATTTTATCGTTATCAAGAATTAATCGAAGACGGTGGACTTGATGCGTTAATTGATAAAAGTCGTAGAGCGCCAAACTTAAAAAATAGAGTTGATGAAGCAACTGAACAAGCCGTTATTAAATACGCTGTCGATTATCCAGCTCACGGCCAACACCGAACGAGTAATGAACTCAGAAAACAAGGCGTATTCGTTTCTGGCAGCGGTGTTCGTTCAATATGGCTACGTCATGACCTAGAGAACTTTAAAAAGCGTCTCAAGGCGCTAGAAAATAAAGTGGCTAACGAAGGTATTATTCTCACCGACGCCCAAGTAGCTGCGCTTGAAAAGAAAAAACATGATGACGAAGCGTGTGGTGAAATTGAAACGGCTCACCCAGGTTATCTAGGCTCTCAAGATACATTTTACGTCGGTAATCTCAAAGGCGTTGGACGTATCTACCAACAAACCTTCGTTGATACATACAGCAAAGTAGCGTTCGCTAAGCTCTACACCACGAAAACGCCAATTACTGCGGCTGACATACTCAACGACAAAGTACTGCCGTACTTCGAACAGTATGAGCTTCCTATGCTACGTATTCTGACCGATAGAGGCACTGAATATTGTGGCAAAGTCGAACATCATGATTACCAGTTATATCTCGCTATAAATGATATTGATCATACAAAAACCAAAGCTATGTCACCGCAAACCAATGGTATCTGCGAACGCTTTCACAAAACGATACTCAATGAATTCTATCAAGTTACATTCCGTAAAAAGCTATATAGCTCATTAGAGGAATTGCAAAAGGATCTGGACGAATGGATGATTTATTACAATAATGACCGAACTCATCAAGGAAAAATATGCTGTGGCAGAACGCCATTAGAAACTTTATTAGATGGAAAATTGATCTGGGCTGAGAAAAATTTAGCTCAAATCTAGACTGACAGTCACCGATTAAAAAACGGGTAACTGTCAGATCAAGTCTGAGCTAGTACAACTAATACAATCATTATCTTGTATCCAACCATAAAATTCGTCCTACTTTCATTTATGGATTTTTAAAATTAGATAGAGTGGTTCTGGCGCAGCCTGCGAAGACAAAATAAGCGCCAAAACCAAAAACGATATTTTAATCTTTTATTCATTGTTCCTCAACAAAGTCCAAATTATCTTCTACATACATTACAAAATATTCATTTGTAAGAGGTCTATAAAAACCGTCAAAATCTATTTTCCCTGCATTATATATTTGAACAATGTCTTTATGTAACTGTGAATGAGACCATGTTCCACCATAAATCCCCTTTAATATGTCCACATGATTCCCCGGAAAGCTTAATAGTTTTAAGGCTTTTCTTGGTTGAGTTTTAAAAACAATCGGCTCAAGGTTAGGTATATTGCTATACCCAAAATTTGCGTATCTATTCGCATCAGCGTAATTGTCACTAAGCCACAAAGTACCTTTAACTGGCAATCCTGGTTTGTACGCCCCACCGTGATATAAATGTGAAGGTAGCTGTCCATGATGAGTTGAAAGCTTTGAAAGGTGCTCATATAACTTTTCATTGATAGGTGTAGGTTCTGCCATAGATTGAGTAGCTTCTTGATAGTTAATTTTGTTTTCAACTTCAACAGCATTAGCTGCTGGTTTATTGAATAACTTCCTAATGAAATTGAGTAGCATCGGTTTTCTCCTGTTAATTGGCCACGTACTATCACTTAGCAAGTGCAACCGGTAATTCTTTTAAGTTTGTTGTGTAGCTCTTTGGCGCTAAATCATCTTTGGGCTTCCACTCCTGCTTAAAGCCCTGCACGCCAAATCTGATAACATTGTTGCCAAATTTACTGTTAATTTCATCACTTACGGTAGTCTTTTTATTGACGTTTGAAATGCCTGAATCAACAAACAGATTGAGTTGCTGGTGGTCATTCTTTGACAATAACTGGTTGAAGATCACACCAACTTTTTTGAATAAATAACCTTCCTGATATATCTGCCTTAAGCCAAACATTGCGTATTTGATCAACACATCACAGTCAGCACAATGGAACGGCAAGTTAACTTGTATGCTCTTACTCAGCTGTGGTTGAGAAGACCTAAAAACATCCGTTGAGACAAATATTGTCATGCTGTTGGTGAATAACTCAAACCGTCTTAACTTCCCAGCTCCAGTTGAAACATGTGAAGAAAGTGCGCTTTTAAGCTCATTTAAATCAGAAACAAGCTTACCCATGCTTTTAGAAACACAAATACTATCGCGACCTTCGTTTAGGTCTTTAAGCTCCACTGCATTCACACCATTGAGTTCTTGTATAGTTCGAGATAAAACAACACCGAATTTTCGTTTTGCTTCTACTACATTAAAATTCTTTAATTCTAATCCCGACGTTATTCCCAGTGAAGAGAGCTTTTCGGCTGTTTTAGAACCTACCCCCCAAACATCTCTGGTCTTAACTCTTTGCAGTACCCAATCAACTTTAAGGGGTGTATCGAGCACAGCAACCCCATTTGTTTTAGCTTTCCATTCGTTAAGTTTCGCAGCATGAGAAGCTAACTTGGCAAGTGTTTTCGTATGAGCGACACCGACACCAACACCAATGCCCAGGTTCTTAGCCAACGTATTTTTAATATGTAATGCGTATGATTTAGGATTTGGAGCCATGGTTGAATCAATACGACCAAAGCTTTCATCAATTGAGTAGCGGTGGCAGTCAAACATTAGTTCTTCTAGTTCTGTGTGAAACCGGTTGCTCATATCACCAAATAAAGTGAAATTACTGCCCCACACATGGCCATTACTGCTTTGAATCAATTCTTTTATTCTAAAGTGGGGCTCGCCCATTTTTATGCCTAGCGCTTTCATAGGCTGATTTCGCGCTATAACATTACCTTGGTTTGAACTTAACACACCAAGCGGAGTGGAATTAATGTCATATTGAGGGTTGAATAGCTGAATAAATGAAACATATGCAGCGTTAATATCACAGAGAACCCACATTAAAAAATACTGATAGCGCTGGTCACAACGCCCCATATAACATTTTCATCACAATTATTCTCATCATCAAATTCGACCACGATTGACTCGTACTCTTTGTTAGAGCTTAAAAATAGTGCCCTGCTGTTTTCAGGCTCTAACTTTAAACGCTTAACAACAAACTCGTTATCAAGTGTTGCAAGCACTATTCGACCGGTAGTGGCTTTTAAGGATTTATCAACGACAATAATTGCGCCGTCTTGAATGTCAGGGATCATGCTATCCCCAGCAACTTTGAATAAAAAAGAACTATTTGGCCGCGCCATGAGTAATGTATCCAAGCTAATTGGTTTGGATAAACAATCTTCTGCAGGATTTGGAAAGCCTGCTGCAGCTTTAAATTCGGAGAGGGAAAATAAGCTATTGGATTTCTTAATTGAAATTGGTTGCATACCGAGCACCACTGTTTGAATATACAGTTATTCTATGGCTCGAATGTATGAGAAGCAAGTTTTGGTACATTTATTTTGGTATCGAATATTTAGTGGAATGTGCCGCATCTAGTTTTAACAATTAATTCAATTTAGAGATTGATAACGAGTCAACTTATTCAGATCCATTACTTCAATATTCGTTTAGCCTATTTACGTTTATAAGTTATAGTTAATTTTACTGTAGTTACTTGGCATTTTAGATATGGATGATAAACAAGACTGGTTTGATGGATATAATGATTTTGTAAAATCAGCGAAAGTAAAAGGTAAATGTTCCTTTTGTAGTACGGAGATGAAGCCTGTTAATGTTGTAGGTCTAATTTTTAATAGAGATATATGCGTGTGCGACAACAAGGAGTGTCGGGAATTTTTACAGGTATGTTTAAAGCCAGGTTGCGATAATTATGCAAAATCAGGAATTCTACCACGACCTTTATGTAAATGGTGTTTAGAAGAATCGGTACCGCCAGTTGCAAAGACTATTCTCAAGGCTGTAGGTATGGCAAGCACGGCAGGGCTTACTTTGTACGTAAAAAATAAAATGTCAGATAAATAGTTATAAAAAAAAGCCATTGCTTACAATTACATTTATAGCGAGCATTACGTAACAAGCTAGCAAGTTATATAGCAGACCTACGGCCACAACTTAACTTGCCTATTATTAATGAAATAACGAAAGACTTTTCATAATGACTGTTTTTTATAATTATTTAGAGCAAATTATCCATGACGTCATTGTATAGATCATCTTCACCAACATGCAGATATAATTCTGTAGTAGAGATTTGACTATGACCTAGCAACAACGAAATATTTTTGATATTAGCCCCATTATTGTAAAGATTTGTTGCATAGCTGCGGCGCAATGAATGCGGAGGTGGGGCGTTGTATTTCACACACAATTTAAATATCGCATCAGAACTCATTGCTTTATTTTGTAAGTGCCCCCCTTTTAGAATACTTACAAAAAGAGGATCATTTTCATTAGAATACTTATAAATTTCAAACCATTGTTTAATAGCTTCAGTAACTACTGGGTGTAAAGCTACTTTACGCTCTTTATTGCCTTTACCTATAACTCGAAGTGATTTTTCCCGAACGTCACCCACCTTTAAACTAGCAGCTTCTAACCTCCGCAACCCGCAACGTGTTAGTATCGAAAATAACGCATAATCACGAACATTAGCGACATGATTGCCAATTTTAGCACCATCCTCCCCTATTCCTGATTGTATTTTATTGAGTAAATCGCACACTCCTTTATGGTCTAATAGCTCATATTCTTTGCTACGCGAGCCTGCTTTTGGCTTTATGAACTTAATGGCATCACGTTGTAACGTACTCATATACCCAAGTAAATAAGCGTGCTCAACAACTTGTTTTACTATAGAAATGTACAAGGTAATCGTCTTTGGTGCATAATTTCCTTTAGACTTAAAACTATTAATTAAACTATTTAATGCAACCCCGCTAAAGTTTTGCCAGTTAATATCATAGATTGAATCCCTGCCCATATGCTTAGCTATCGCTTTCAAAACCCTTGCTGCAGTTTCTTTAGAGGCTTCAGAGGTTAGCGATAATATATAATTATATATCGGACATTGCGCATCTTTGTAGATAATTGTTTTATTGTGCCTGCCATTGGAAACGGCCAAATCTTTACGCACTTCAAATAGCTCTTTTGCAAATCGTGTCACGATGAACCTTTCTTTGTATTTTGTTGTAGTAGAATTAAAATAAATAGTTTAATGTTAATCTCTGAAATTAAACCCGTACATCACATTTGTTCACTTTAACAACACCTTAGTTCAAATCGCCCAATATATTTATGTACGCTATAAGTACGAAAATTATAATTTCCATACTGGTCACATTAACTTCAAAAATAGCTCTTGTAAATCATTATTTACGATACCTATTTTTATGTTAAATTGAACTTTAAATAAAAAACTCAGGCCAATTCTCCTAAGTTTTTAAAATATAAATTTAACTATTTTTTTTACTTTTAACACTAAAAATCATTACATTAATGGTGGTGAACAAAATTAAACCTAAGCACGCAGTCAAATACTCTGCAATTCGAGCAACAAATAAATTGTGTGCCACACCCGACAATATTAAGGATAGTAGCAATATAAACAAAGGTATGATCAATTGACTTACATAACACGATAGTAAATAAATTGCAGCGTTCGGGCCACCCATAAAATTACACTTTTTATAAATATAAAAAGTACATAAATGACTAATCAAATAAATTATAACAAATAAAAAAACTACCATGAACCAACCCTTTTGGACAGTTTGTTTCTAAATTATGTCACAGTTATTTATCTAGGCTACTAAGCTAGAAAGGGCGAATATAGTGGTTCTAATTCATTTTTTCAGAAAATTAGAATTCTGTTAATGCTAACTATAAAGCACAAGGGTTTAGATAGCTTGATGTGAATGGGTTCGTGAGGATTGTTAGTTTTATCCTGGCATCAGGATTTATTTCTGCGATAGATGAAAATGTATGGCGCCAAGGTGATTAGTGTTTAATTTTATTCTTTAACGCATACAAACCACCAGCAAGTGTAAATATTGTAATAGTTATAACAATAGCTGTCGCAATTTGAATTGTACTCATAAATTTCTCCTGTCAGGTCTATTAATAATTATACACAACTCTATAAATATAAAAAGCGCGCTGAGATTAGCAATCTTTTCTGCCTTCAAATTATTAGCTTGTGGCCTTAACTGCAAATAAATATAACCCCGAAAAAATAGATACAACAAACGTAAGAATAGCTACTGGCAAGTTAAACTCGCTTAATGAATTTGAAGTTGTTTCAAAAATATTGGTGGCATTGGTGTAAACATCAGTAGTGAAATATCTCCAACTGAAGAACGCGCAAGCTGTGACAGAAAAGACAAACATGCCCAGCGCTCCACTGATCAGCTTTGACAATGTGTAAGAGCCGGTTGCTAAAACCGATAGAAAAACCAACATTAAAAACATTTAAATAAACACCTAAATTTGTTACAACCAACTGTTTATATTGATAATACCTCCAATATAAACCATGAAATTATTGACCTACTTATTTGATTTGCCGACTGCACTTACTTTTCCATTTGACCATCTTATGAAGAGGGTGTTCCCTACCCGCCATTCAGTAATCTTTTTAATCATTCCTACAATTCACCTGTATTAACACTGCCAAACCACAGAGTAAGCATGCCAAGCGCGGCACAAGCGACGATACCAAAAACAACCCAGAGAGGGTCATCATTTGCCGATATTGAACTAATCATATTTACTAATTTCTACTTTCTTTTGCGTAGTAAATCTATAGCTGTCTGCTGTTTTTTTACTTCAACTAACAAGTTCATCTTATGCGTGTAAGCATCCTGTAACTTAGCATCAGTCTCTTTGAGTGCAGCTTTTACAGATTCGAGTTCTTTACTTAATGCTAAATTAGCATCATTTAACGCAGTTAAATCTTTGTCTTCTGATTCCGCTATCTCATTTAAATTAATGTGATTAGGGCTTATATCATTATTATAAATTTCAAAATTTTCAATTTCTTCCTGTAAAGCTAAATTAGAAGCTTTCAGCATTTTTAGTTCGTTTTGTAATGCAGTTTTTACTTCGGTGAGTTCATTAACTTTATTTTTATTGTCTTCTAGCGCCTGGGTAGCATCTTCAAGCTCTGCATTAACTTTTTCATTCTGCTTTATAAGTGCTTCATTACTTAAGAGTAATTTAGCGTTTCTTTCATCTAGCGTTTGTGCGAGAGCCTTGCTTTCACTAGCTAATGCTTTCTGTGAAGTTAGCTCTTCTACTAGTTCTTGGTTCAACCTACTACTAGACAGATTTTTTGTTCTCAACTGTTCAATTTGTGTATCTAGCTCCTTTACGGCCAGAGAATGCGTGCGAGTCAGTTCCTCCAGAGCTTTTTGATATTGTGCATCATTTTCTTGATTTTCATTAGCAAGCTCTCGACTCTGCATTAACTGCCTCTCAAGTAGCTCTATCCTTGTTTCCCTTGCCACTTGCTTAAGACTCAGTGCCTCATATTCAGCTTTGAATTGTGATAGTTCTTGCTCGGCTATTAACCGCTGACTATTAGCTTCATTAAATTGGTTTTTATAGCGTAGTTCTGCCTCTTTTTCCTTTAGCGCCAATTCATCCATAAACGTTTGTGCAAAGTTAGATGACAATGCAAATTTGTTATCAAACCATTCCTTTTGCTCTTGGGCCCTAATAGTCTTCCAAGATAGTAAGTGTTTATGAGCTGTGCTCGTGCTTTTAATTTCAGGGATCAACGACAAAAGCATAGGAATGTTAGGCTCAATACCTTTTTTTACTAAGTTATTACACAACTCATGAATCATTTTTTTGTAATTTAATAAAGTGGTTTTTGCAGACATTGGTATTACCTACTTTTAAACATGATTGAATTATACACACGCTTGTTCATATAGGCAATTACGGCAAATAGTATCGCTCTTATCCCGAAAAAATTTCGCCATTAACGAGGGAATAGTTTCGCAATTAATTACAATATGAACGAGCTTAAA
>NZ_PJBR01000069.1:0-26843 GCF_002863625.1 Pseudoalteromonas sp. MelDa3
ATCAAGTGCTCGCTATCGAGCCTATGCACGACAAAACTATGTTTGTAAATGGCTACCCTGAGAGCGCTCAGGTTTCTAGTTTACGTCTTAGCTTTGAAAAGTTAGGGTTCAACGACTATAAACTCGACGGCGTGAATAATAATTCTCGAGTCGATTTCACAAATAGAATTGATAAATTAAGCACTAATCTAAAGCTTAACTTTTCGTACACCAACTCACCTTCATTGCTGGCTAATGTATCGCATTTAAAAGTTTATTTTAACGATAACTTAGTTACTGTTTTACCTATTAATGAGCAATTAAGTATTGTAAAAAATACGGTAAGTCATAGCCTAGACCTAAATGCTAAATACATTCAAGACTACAACCAAATTCGCTTTGAACTAGTTGGCTACTACGACTTACGATGCCAAGATTACTTTAGCCGCTCAATTTGGACTGAAATAAACAAATCAAGCCACATCACGCTTGATCAAAAACAGTTAGCAATTGATAGCCGCCTTGAATATTTACCAGAACCATTTTTTGATGCTAAAGATTACAACAAATTAAACTTACCTTTTGTATTTGCAAGCACACCTAATACACAAGCAATCGAAGCTGCAGCCACTTTATCTAGTTGGTTTGGCGCACAAGCTGACTGGCGTGGCGCTAACTTTCCAGTCGTTTTAAATAATGCACCAGAGCAGCACAGTGTGGTGTTTATTACTAATGACTCAAAACCTGATTTTTTAAAAGATTATCCAGATGTTGAAAAGCCAACCGTCGAGCTAATTTCAAGCCCTATTCACAGATACAATAAAATGCTGTTAATTTTGGGGCGTGATGAAAAAGACTTAAAAACAGCGGTCACTGGTCTTGTATTTGGTCATAAAATTATGACTGGCCTAAGTGCAAGCATCGAAGCTATTAACAAACTCCCACTGCGTAAAGCTTATGATGCGCCGAGATGGCTAAGAAACGATCGTCCCGTGCACTTCGACGAGCTTATTGACTACCCAACTCAGTTACAAGCTGAGGGTCTTAACAACGGCCCTATAAAATTAAATGTTCGTTTTGCACCTGATTTATTTACTTGGCGTGAAAAAGGTATTCCTATTACTTTGCAATACCGTAATACGCCAGAGAGCGAAACCTTAAATTCACGTTTAAACATGCTAATAAACCAAGAATTTATAAGTGGTTTTTTACTTGATAAAAAAGACACATCGTTAACTACCGCTAAAACGTTGCTGCCTTTAATTGCTAATACAGACACAACGCAAAGCGCTGAAGACTTTTCATTAGACGGTATTAATCTTGCCAGCCGAAATGAGTTAAATTTTGACTTTAGATTTGCAGTACTTAAAAAAGGCGAATGTGCCGTTGCTCCACCTGGTGGCGAGTACGGGGTAATTGATGGAAACTCTAACATTGATGTAAGTGGGTTTGATCATTACATGGCTTTACCTGATTTAAATGTATTTGCAAACAGCGGATTCCCATTTACAAAATACGCAGACTTACAACAAACTTTAGTATTGATAGATGAAGTTCCATCACCTAAAGCACTATCTGTATTGTTTAATTTAACAGGCCACTTTGGTGCTATTACAGGCTACCCAGCTCATAGGATAAGCGTTGCTCATTTAAATGAAGATGCCAACTTAGATGATAAAGATATCTTAGTTATCGCAAAACCTAATAGCATTGCTAATAACTTAGATGAAGATGCGCAAACCAATATCCTGCTTGATAACAATCAGCGCGCTATAAAACAAGCCATATACAATGGTGCTTACGATGAGCAGACAACAGATAAAGTCCAAGTAAGTATAAAAAGTAGTGGTGATATGGCCGTTATTACTGGCTTTCAATCACCGTTTGATTCAGAGCGTTCAATTGTATCGCTTAGTGCAACATCACAAAAAGCCTTTACTCTACTAGATGATGCGTTAATGAGTTCAGAAGCTCTTGCGCAAATTAAAGGCAGTGCTGCGGTCATAAATTCTCAAGGCATTAAGACAATTAAAACTGATGAGCAATATTTTGTTGGTCATATTCCTGTGCATACCCTAATTTGGTTCCATTTATCGGATCACCCATTTGTACTGGCGCTATTGTCTATTTTAACACTACTGTTGATCTCATTTATAATATGGCGATTACTGCAAGCATTAACATACAAACGATTAGCTGAAGGAGATAAGTAATGAAGTCACTCATTAATGTATTTTTTACCGTGATTGCATTATTTACCTTTAATGCCAATGCACAAATAGAGCAATGCCAACCATGGGATGCATGGCAAACGTTTAAAAGTAACTTTATAAGCCAAGATGGTCGCGTTATTGATTTGGGGAGTGAGCAAAAAATCACAACCTCTGAAGGCCAGTCTTATGCCTTGTTTTTTGCTGTCGTAGCAAATGATAAAGCAATGTTTGACCTAGTCCTGGATTGGACGCAAGAACATTTATCAGAAGGTGATTTAAGCACTCGTTTACCAGCATGGCAATGGGGTGTTAACAATCAAAATGTTGGCGGAATTTTAGATTCAAATCCTGCGTCTGATTCTGACTTATGGATAGCATACAGTTTATCGCAAGCTGCTATTCTTTGGGATGACCGCCGCTACAGCATATTAGCAGCCGTACTTGCACAGCGAATAATGCGTGAAGAAACCGCCTATATATCGGGCCTAGGTTTATCATTACTACCCGCCCCTACTGGTTTTGAATTTGATAATGAGCGTTTTAAGTTAAACCCAAGCTACTCACCGTTATTTATTTATCAGCAGTTTAAAAAGCTTTATCCACACTCGCCTTGGCATCAACTGCACGAAGGCTCAGCAACGTTGATTTTAGATACAGCAAAGCAAGGTGTTAGCCCTGACTGGGTAATGTTTGATGCAAATAACGGTTTTTACTACGATAAAAAAACGAGCGACTTGGGCAGTTACAACGCTATTAGAGTGTATTTATGGGCAAGTATGATGGCAGACAACGCACCTTATAAAAAAGAGCTATTAGCGCAATTTAACCCTTTTATAGAAACAATTAATAAACGTGGTTACGTGCCTTTAAATACTTTTGCTAAATCAGGAAAATCTGAAAAAAGAGGCCCTCTAGGCTTTAACTCAGCTCTATTACCTTTACTAGCGACTAATAACGATAATTCTACAGTAATGGCGATCCAGCAAAAACTAATGATTGATAAATCATTTACCCAGACTCGTTATTACGACAGCGTACTTAACTTATTTGGTACAAGTGCTTTAAATAAGCGTTTTTCAATTACAGCAGATGGGACGCTACAACCGGTATGGAGCACTGAATGCCGTTAAGGTTTGCCCTCGCTTGCACATTAGCGCTTAGCTCTGGATTAAGCGCTAACACAGTCAACGATATTGATACGCAATCTGTTGATTGGTTACTAAGCCAAATAGGTATTGGTGAAGCACAGCAAAATAAAAAACTAGTTGAAGATAGCTTACGAAAGCTAGTCGCTATCGCCCCT
Source organism: Pseudoalteromonas sp. MelDa3 (assembly GCF_002863625.1). Classification (NCBI taxonomy): domain Bacteria; kingdom Pseudomonadati; phylum Pseudomonadota; class Gammaproteobacteria; order Alteromonadales; family Pseudoalteromonadaceae; genus Pseudoalteromonas; species Pseudoalteromonas sp. MelDa3. The sequence goes on from NZ_PJBR01000069.1 coordinate 3,496, forward strand.
GCCCGCATAGAAACACAGTGCGCGGTAGCGCGTTATGATTTTGCCAATGGCGAATCAGCGAAAGCCAACCAATTACTAAGTAAAATAGATAATGGGCTTACCAAACAGGCTCCGTGCGTTGAAAAGCTAAAAGTCCTTTCGCGTACTGAAGGAAAAGACAAATCTTCAATTCAGCAAGCTAAATTATTGGCTCGTGCGGGTCGTTATGAACAAGCTCGCGAAATCTATAATAATATTTTTAAAAACGTCTACCCTACATTAGATTACGAGCTTGAGCATTTAAGCTGGTATGGACAAGATAGCTCACAATGGGAAAGTGTTAAAAAAGGCTATAATAAATTAGCTCAAAGCTACCCAAGTATTGCGCAGATAGAAATTGCTTATGCCCGTCACCTACTTAGACGTAATCTTACAGATAAAAAAGCGATTGATATTTTAAGTAAATATGGCGCAGGCCCTACTTTTATTAATGAAGTAGAATATATTTGGCTTAGTGCTTTGCTAGAAATGCCCTTAACGAATGATACAGTTGAGCAGTATCAGCGCTATTTCACTCTTTATCCTTTTAGTAGTAAAGGTGAATTACAATACCAAGACTTTCTAAAAGATTATAAAAAACGTCAAACACTTCTTGCCGACCCCGCCTATCAACTTTGGGTAAGAGGCGATAAATTACTTGAGAAAAATAAACTTGCTGCCGCAGAGCCTTTACTTTTAAAAGCTTTAAGAGGCCGACCGCAAGACGGCGCTATAATGCGAAGCCTTGGCACACTCTATTTACGCCTTGGTGAAAACCAAAAGTCGTATCAATATTTTACTCGTGCACAAAAGTACACAACTGAGTTCGCTGAACGTGAAACACTACAAGAATTAGCAAAAACAGCTAAGCTTTGGCTTTATATACGCGAAGCTAAAAATGCTATTAATAATAAAGAATTTAAAACGGCTAAGCTTAAGCTTGATTTAGCAGCCACCTTAGAACAAGAAACTAATACAGTAATATATAACAAAGGTTTATTACAATTTGCTCAAGGGCAATATTCACAGGCTGCACTTACATATCAAATTGTTTTAAGAAGTGATCCACTTAATAGCAGCGCTTTAATAGGTCTACTTGAAATAGCTGAATTAGAGCAGAATGAAAAAGCCCTAACCTCTTTTTACAACAGTTTATCGTTTAATCAAAAGAAACTAATTAAAGAATCTTATTCTGTATCTTTAAGTAGTCAGTACCGCGCAAAGGCAAATACGTTTGCACAGTCGGGAGATTTAGAGCAAGCCGAAAAAGTACTAAAAGACGCTATTGAAATAGCGCCAGAACAGCCTTGGTTATACTACGATTTAGCCTTTATATACCAACAAAAGGGGCTGACAGAAGAGGCCCGCGCTTTATTTAATAATGTGCTGTGGCAATTTCCGTTAAACCCTCAGATTCGTTACAGCCACGCGCTTTTTTTACGATCCCTTGATGATTATCAAGGTGCTATTAAAACATTGCAGTACATTCCATTTAAATCCAGAGATAAAGACATTATTGCGCTTGAACAGCAGCTGCAACTTAATGAGTCTTTGACACAAAGTGAGCGCCACCTTGATGCTAAAGATAAAGCCACTGCAATCTATCATTTAAGCAACCTAGAGGCACAAAATTTAACACCCGCTATGCAGGCAGAGTTATCGCGAAGCTGGTATCGAATTAATGAAAAAAAACACGCTATAAAACTTATAAACAAAGCACTGGAAGCTGAGCCTTCTCTTTCTGCTTATTGGCATACACTTTATGGTGAGTGGCTTTTAGAGCAAGGTGATGAAAATAAAACGAAGCAATGGTTTGAAAAGTACGTATTACCAGAGAGCGCAACTGAAAACGAAACAACTCAATATGTACAGCTACAAAATAGCTATATTACTCAGTATTACAATGGTAGTGATTTAATCGCTAAGCTTAACCAGCTGGATCAAAAATATAAAAATACTCCAGCAACAACTACTGCCCTTATTAATGCAAATTTAGCACTTGAACAGCGCGAAGCGGCCGTTATTTTGTATCAGCAAAAAGTACAAAATAAACAAACCATAGAGCCTCAAGCACTACTCGCTATTGCTAATGCATACATAGAACTTGGGGACGACTTTCAAGCAAAAGAAGTTACGCAAAAAGCGATTACGCAAACCACATCGCAAGAAGGTTATTTGCAACGCCAAATCATGTCATCTCTCAATAAGTTTAATTACTCAGGGGATGCACTTTACTTAGCTAAGCAACTTGTTGAAAAGTCACCCAACGATCAAGAACTACGTTATTTAGGCGCTCAAGTAGCCAGCAAATTCAACGAAACCGAACAAGCACAATCTTGGTACGCGCAAACCCTATTACCTAATCGTACATTAAATGAAAAAGAGCTTTACGGAGCGCTTTCAAAAATAGATGAAAACGATGAATGGTATGTAAACGGTGCTAAACGAGAACTGATAAACGAGCAAAATAAAAACCAAGCCTACATTGCTATTGGTGTTAACTTTAGTGGGCAAACAAGTACCGAAAGTGAAGCAACACTTGGGGCAGGCTTAGTCCCGATTGAAGCTTACTTTCCGCTTTGGCAAGGCCAAGGGTTTATTAAAGTAGACCCGACTACTATTAGCGCACAAACAACGCGCTTTGATGAGCAATTTGCTGGCAGCCGCTATGGACAAGGTGCTTTATGTATTTTCACTTGTTCAATCGATGAAGTGACACCACAGGAAAGTGGTGTAGATGTAGGTATTGGTTGGCAAAATGAAAACTGGCGTGTAGATATAGGTACGACCCCACTCGGATTTTTAATTGAAGACATTGTATGGGGTGTAAATTACGCAGACAGTTTTGGCGACTTTGGATACAGCCTAGAACTTGAAAAACGCCCAGTTACAAGTTCGGTACTTTCTTATGCAGGTCTTAAAGATGTAAAAACAGGTGAAGTTTGGGGTGGTGTGCGCTCTACAGGCCTAACTGCTAATGTATCGCACGACTTAGGCGGAAAATGGGGTTTTTGGTCAAGTGCCGACTTTACCCTGTATAAAGGCCAAAATGTAAAAGACAACCAACGCTATCGTATGATGGGTGGTACTTATTACCGTGTAATTAGCAATCAAGAGCGTGAATTTACCGCAGGCGCTAGCTTATTACATTGGGCATACAAGTATAATTTAAGTGAAGAAACATGGGGTCATGGTGGTTATTACAGCCCACAAAACTATGTAGGTTTATCTGTGCCACTCACTTATGACGCGCGTTGGGGCGATGATTTTGTTTATCGATTAAAAACCGGTGTTTCGTACTCGCAAACAAAAACTCAATCTATTGATTTCTTCCCCAACAACACTAATCTGCAATTAGACGCATACGCTATAGAATCAATAACAGGTGTTGACCCTGTATTTGAAGGTGAAACAAGTTCTGGTGTTTCATATAATCTTGAAGGTAGTTTTGAGTATAGAATAACGCCGAATTGGTTCTTTGGTGGTTACTTAGCCATCGATCGTTCTGACTTTTACGAACCAAATTTTGGTCAGCTTTATATACGTTACTACTTTAATCCTGTGTACGGAACACTTGAGTTTCCAGGCACCCCTATTGTTCCTTATGCTGAGTTCTAACTTGGCATAAGGTGATACACCGCGAACACTTCCCCTAGCACTAAGGTATATGTATACTTGAGCGCAATTGTAACTAGGATAAGGGTGTGTCTCTTACCTTGTGGTGTTACTGCCATATAGCAAATCATTATCTTAGCTACAAATAATATACTGATGGTCGAGCATTTTAGTGGTTACAAATTCTAAAATAGCTAAAGCAAAAAATTATAAGGCCATCATAACAATACTTAAAGTTAGGAAGTAAATATGAGTTCAGCTCCAGATAGTGGCTGGTTTGGCCACCCTAAAGGACTTTCAACATTGTTCTTCACTGAAATGTGGGAACGAATGAGTTATTACGGTATGCGAGCTATGCTCGTATTATTCATGACAGCAAGCTTACAAGAAGAAGGTTTAGCCTTTACTGTTGCATCAGCTGCTGCAATTTATGGTTTATACACAGGTGCGGTATACTTTTTAGGTTTACCAGGTGGCTGGCTAGCAGATAGATTGTTTGGTGGTCAAAAAGCAGTTTGGTATGGCGGTATAATCATTATGATTGGCCATATTATTTTGGCTATTCCACATGATTATTCTTTCTTCGTTGGCTTAATATTTGTAGCGACAGGTACTGGTTTGCTAAAACCAAATATCAGCGCAATGGTCGGCCAACTATACAGTGATGCTGATGAGCGTCGTGATGGCGGTTACGCTATTTACTACATGGGTATTAACTTAGGTTCTTTAATTGGTTACTACGTTTGTGGTTACTTTATGGAAAACGTAGGTTGGCACTGGGCGTTTGGTGCAGCAGCTGTTGGTATGGCTATTGGTTTGGTGCAATATAAGCGCTCACTTAATAATTTACCAGAGCATAGCGCTTTACCTGCTAATCCACTTGGTCCTAAAGGTACTTCTCGCGCATGGGTTGGTATTGCTGCGTTTGTAATTGCAGCGGCTGCAGTTACTACGGCTGCAATGACCGGCGCAATTGTAATCAATCCAACAGTGGTTGCAGGTTACACAGCGATTGTATTTACTATTATCTTTTTTGTTTATTTTGGTGTTATTTACTTTACAGGTAAATTGACCGATGCCGAAAAACAAAGAATGTGGGCACTATTTTTAGTCTGTATTGCATCTGCATGTTTTTGGTCTGGCTTTGAACAAGCAGGTTCGTCATTAAACTTATTTGCTCGCGACTATACTGACCGCCTTATTGGTACGTTTGAAATCCCTACAACGTGGTTTCAATCATTAAACTCACTGTTTATTATTGCTTTATCGCCATTTTTTGCAGCACTTTGGATTAACTTATCTAAAAGCTTAGTGTCACCTAGCTATAGCGTTAAGTGTGCAATTGGCTTAATTATCATGGCATCTGGCTTTTTAGTTATGTTTATGGCGGCTCATTACGCAGCTGAAGGTTTAAAAGTAGCGCCTTACTGGCTTGTTACTACGTACTTTTTACATACAGTGGGTGAGCTTTGTTTAAGCCCTGTAGCGTTAAGTGCTGTAAGTAAGTTATCGCCTAAACGTTACACTGGTCAAATGATGGGTGTATTTGTATTAACTTACTCAATCGGTAATATTATTGCAGGTTTACTTGCTGGTAATTTCGATCCGAACAATGTTGATGAAATTCCTAACTTATACTTACAAATTGCATTATTTAGCATTGGTGTTGGTGTTGTTTTAGTACTAATGACTTTTAAAGCTAAAGTATGGGAAAAACAAGGGTTAGAAGAGAAAGCCTCTTAATTGTTATCTATTTTAAATATAACAACATAACCGATACATTCCTCCATAGCGTCTATGGGGGAATTTTTTTATTCAACTTTGCCCCACTCTCGTTAACTGGTATTATGTCCTGATTGATTATTGAATAGACTCAGGGACAGCAGTATATGCATTCATTAACATTATTACGTGCCACTCTAATAGCATTTCTCCTTATTTTTTTATCTGCCTGTGGTGGAGCCGAAGATCAAGTTACAGTAAATCCAAATGATCCTGTAGAGCCTGAGCCTAGTGGCTTAATTATTACCAATGCTAATGGCTTACAAACGTCATTAGATGAAGGTAACTTTACTATCAATGCCCCTGGGGAAATAGTGGCTAGCGATACCGAAATAACCTACGAAAAACTAGTCCTTGATGAGAATAATCAAGCAAAAAATATCATTTCAGATATACATACGCTTACCCCGAATACACTTCAACTTTCTAGCCCAATGACAATCACTATAAAAATACCTGACGACTATGTATTAGGCGGCCAATTAACTATTGCGCGTTTGAGCGGAGACTCTTGGTCAAGTATTACTAATTCAACAGTATCGCAAGGCTTTGTTAGTGCACAAGTAAACCAACTAGGTAGCTATGCAATAGAAATGCAACGTACGGTGGCATTTTCTGATATTGGCCCTACATGTGATGCAAATGCAACAGAGCAATCTATACGATTTGTTCACGTTGCCGACATGCATGCTCGCTTTGGGTATCAAGAGCAGTATTTTAGTCGTATCAAGGCTTATTATAAAAAAGCGTTAAGCGAATCTCCGCATACATTATTTACCGATGGTGGCGATGATTACGAAAAAGGGACCGTTGCAGAGCAAATATCACAAGGCTTAGCCTCTGATGAAACCGTAAAGCTAATGGCTTTTGATTTACGTGTTTTAGGGAATCATGACTATGCATGGGGTCCTGAAAAGCTGCTTGAGTTTTCACAAGACGATAATGCCATTGTACTTGCAAGTAATACCCGATTTGAGGGAGAGCAAAATAAGAGCTTTGGCGGTGTGGACTTTGCTAAAGTACAGGTTGGCTGCATAACATTGGGTGTGTTTGGGATGACGTCAGTACCATGGGATGAACTTGACGAGCCAATTGAAGATGACCCTATTCCTGACTTTATAAAACAATTTAAAATGAGTTGGAAGTGGCAACAAATCGCACAAAGTATTGTAAGCCAATACAGCGGTGATGTTGATTACATGATAATGCTAAGCCACTTAGGTAAAGGAACTGACGTTGAGATAGCAACCAATGTGCCCGGTATAGATTTAGTGCTTGGTGGGCATACTCATGGTGGTGAAGACTTTATAGAGCTTGAAAATAATGCTTTAGTCATTCAACCAGAATTTTATGCTCGCGGAGTCACCGATTTAAATTTAGTATTTAATACTGCAGATAAAGCACTAAGTCGTTACGATTATCAACATGTAGATACGCGAACATCTATAGAACCTGACGAAGAAACCAAGCTAGCTATCGATGAAATAATGGGCCGATATGCACCCGATGCTGATACAGAAATTGCCATTTCAGAAAACTACCCAAGTAGCTTTGAAGTTGCAGAAATAACAGCACTTGCAACTAAACATTCAAGCTCAATTAACGCAGCGCTGCTTAACCCTGAACTTGTACAAAAAAGATGGACGCCAGGCACTGTTACACAAGAAGATTTTCACAAAGCATTTTATGTTGAAAGACAGCCTTCAAACACACCTGGCTTTAATTCACTGTATCAAGTAACTGTTACAGGGACTGATTTAAAAACAATGATTGCCAGCCAACCCGATTGGTTTGCGTTAAAGCCAGAAGATATTCAAGTAACAACAAATTATAATGTCGCTTTATTTAAAGGTGCAGCACTTAATCCAGATTTATTTTTTAGCAGTGTTACTTTTAATGATGTAAAGCCAATTGCCGAAGCATGGTGGCTACTTGATCAATACGCGCGCTTTAGAACAACTCAATGTCTTCACCTTGATACAGACACACAGCTTAATGCTTGCCAAGATGTTGCAAATATAACAATTTGGAACTTTGACGATCCAACAAACCCACTGACCCCAGACTTTGGTCCATCGGTTTTAAACTACTTTGACCCAGAAAATGACGGTTGGGGCCCCGAAGACACCCGCTATGAGACAACCACTGATCTTAATATTGGGGATTTAACTGATGGTCCTTCTGGTGTAATGGCTTTTACTGATCACTCACCTACAGAGGGTTTAAAAATTGAATTAAACACACAAGCAAATGGTGATTATGCTAATGACGGTATGGTATCTGACTACACTCTAATAATGGATTTATATTGGCCATCAGAAGATAGCGATTCTTATCGTGCGATAATGCAAACTGAAACAGTAGATTATTTAGAAAACGATGCAGATATATTTATTGATCCCAGTGGCGGTTATGGTGAAGCGACGTTTAAAAGTGGATATTTTGGTGATACTAAACCAGAAACATGGCATCGTGTAGCGTTTGTGTTTTACACAGCACCAATAAATGGTGTATTTGAAGTATATATTGATGGTGAATTAACGGGTGTAAAAGAATTTGGAGAAATAGACCAACGTTGGGCTCTCAACAAAGCAGTGCTCTTATTTACTGATAATGGCTACGAAACAGTCCCTGGTTATTTAAATGCCTTACTCTATGCGGGCCGTGCTATGACCCGTGGCGAAATTAAAAGTATGGGCGGCGCACAACAAAAGTTGTCCTTTGAGCAACCGACGCGAGTGTTAAACCAAACGATTGAACGTCACTATCAAGCTGCGCCAGCGATAAAAACAAACCAATGGATTGAGCAACGTAACAAGTTCTTTGGTGGCAACTCTAAAAGTGTAAATAATTAAATACAACCAAGCTTTTGCTTGTTCATTCTAAAAGGAGGCTTCACGCAGGTGAACTCTCCTTTTTATTATTTAAAAACAACACATTAAGAATAAAAACCACTATTCAATCCTATACCATATAACTTCATTTTACTTAACTGCATTACAAACACGTAACTTTATAATAACCGTCCTATAAAATTTACACATACACTACACACTAAATAGTGCCCCCCTCTTCCCCAAATCAAAAATCTGGTTGATTATCTACTGCAATATGACAACAACACATAATCGCAGTGCTTAATTGCGGGAGTAATAATAATGAGTGAAGTAAATAACTATTTAGGTTTAGTCGGTATTGAATTTACCGAATACGCAACACCTGATGCTGATTATATGGATAAAGTATTTACTGATTTTGGCTTCTCTAAGCTTAAAAAATTCAAAGGTAAAGACATTGTTTATTACAACCAAAACGATATTCATTTTTTACTGAATAACGAGCGTGAAGGTTTTTCTGCAGAATTTGCTAAAAGCCATGGTCCTGCTATTTGTTCGATGGGTTGGCGTGTTGAGAATGCGCAAAAAGCATTTGAAACTGCAGTAGAGCGTGGTGCAAAACCAGCTACTGATTCAACACATAAAAACATGCCTTACCCTGCAATTTATGGCATTGGCGACAGCCTAATTTACTTTATTGAAAATTTTGGCGACAAAGGCACTATTTACGAAAGTGATTTTGAAGATTTAGAAACGCAAAATGTTGAAGAAGATAAAGGCTTTATCCGAATCGATCATTTAACCAATAACGTTTATAAAGGCACCATGGAAAAATGGGCTAACTTTTATAAAGACGTATTTGGTTTTACAGAAGTACGCTACTTTGACATTAAAGGTCAAAAAACAGCGCTTATTTCGTATGCACTTAAATCGCCATGCGGCACCTTCTCTATTCCAATAAACGAAGGTAAAGGTAACGATAACAACCAAATTGATGAATACCTTGGTGAGTACAATGGCCCAGGCGTTCAACATTTAGCGTTTTTAACAGATGACCTAGTAAGTTCTCTTGATAAGCTGGATAAATCAACAATTGCAACGCTCGATATTATCCCAGAGTACTACGATACTATTTTTGACCGTGTACCTTGGGTAGCTGAAGATAAAGAAAAAATTCGTAAGCACCAGATACTCGTAGATAGCCAAAGTGAAAATTGTTATTTATTACAAATTTTCTCTAAAAACTTATTTGGTCCAATCTTTATAGAAATGATCCAACGCGTTGATGATGGTGGCTTTGGTGAAGGTAACTTCCAAGCATTATTTGAATCAATCGAACGCGACCAAGAGCGTCGCGGCGTTTTATAAAATATTTGAGTAAATTAAAAGCAGCGAACTACGCTGCTTTTTGTCGTTTTAATATTTAAAAAGTATGGCGCCAAGTACAAGTATGATTAAATAAACTATACCTTGTCGCCATACAGTAAAATCCAAAGGAAATGTAATGAGCCTAATTAACGAAACCCACGATATTAATTTAACCAGCTGGGTAGAGTCAGCTAATGTTGATAATTGCGACTTCCCTATTCAAAACTTACCGTTTGCAGAGTTTCGCCGTAAAGGGTCTGATGAGGCCTTTCGTGGTGGTGTTGCAATTGGTGACCAAGTAATTGATTTAGCAAAACTGAGTAAATTAAATGTTTTAACAGGTGACGCTAAAACAGCCGCTGATGCAGCAAGTGAAGCAACTCTAAATACATTTATGGGTTTAGGGGGGCAGTATTGGTCAGCACTTCGTTTAGCGCTTTCAAAAGTACTACGAGCAGGCTCTGAGCACCAACAAGCGCTTAGCGATACGCTAGTAGCACAATCTGATATAGAGTTTTCTTTGCCTTGTCGTATCGGTGATTACACTGACTTTTACACTTCTATTTATCATGCTACAGCTGTGGGTAGTTTATTTCGTCCTGACAACCCATTATTACCTAACTATAAATGGGTACCTATTGGTTATCATGGTCGTTCTTCATCTATTGACGTATCGGGTCAAACATTTCATCGCCCTAAAGGCCAAACTAAGGCGCCTGATGCAGAAGTGCCGTCATTCGGTCCTTGTAAACGCCTTGATTACGAACTAGAACTGGGTATTTACTTAGGTAAAGGCAATGCACTGGGCGATGCAATCGCGATTGAAAATTCAGAAAACCACGTATTTGGCTTTTGTGTGTTTAACGATTGGTCAGCTCGCGATTTACAAGCTTGGGAATATCAACCGCTTGGTCCTTTTTTAGCTAAAAACTTTGCCTCAACTGTATCGCCTTGGATTGTTACAACCGAAGCGCTAGCGCCTTATAGAACAAGCTGGACGCGTGATGAAAACGATCCACAGCCTATGGACTATTTAGAGTCAAAAGCGAATCGAGACCAAGGTGCTTTTGATATTCAAATGGATGTTAAAATCCAAACGCAAAAAATGCGTAGCGAAGGCCATAACCCAACGCGTGTATCAACATCTAGCTTTAAGCACTCTTACTGGACTGTGGCACAAATGGTTACTCACCACACAGTAAATGGCTGTAACTTTATGCCAGGTGACATGTTAGGTTCGGGCACTCAGTCGGGCCCAACGCACGAAGAAGCGGGTTCTTTACTTGAACTATCTCGTGGCGGTAAAGAAAAAATTACGCTAAGCAATGGCGAACAACGTAGCTTTTTAGAAGATGGCGATAACGTTATTATGCGCGGCTGGTGTGAAAAAGAAGGCTATGCACGTATAGGTTTTGGCTCTGTAGAGAGCACAGTACTGCCTACAAAGTAATACGAGTATTAAAAATAATTATTAAAAGGGCTGCTTACTAAAAGCAGCCCTTTTTTATTAATTTTTGAACAGTTACAATTTTTTTCTAGCTTTTTTAACTCAAATTGCTATCTTAATTCGGTTAATAGCCAGTGTTTATATGCCATGTCAGTATTTATAAAGTCTTTTTATCATAAATTTTTCCCAGCTCGTCAGCTACTTATTCGCCAAAATGGCGAAGTTAAGCATGTTGTTTTAGCCTCTTGGTTTCAACTTCTTGTAGCATCGCTTATTTTAGCCACTTTTGTTTGGCTGAGTATTTCGAGCTTTCGTGTTTACACACAAACTAATAAAATATCTGACATAGAACAAAGTCAAATAAACAAGCAAACACTTTGGCAACAAAAAGTCAGTGAACAGCAAGCCCTGCAAGCAACGCAATTAGAACAACTTGCAATACTTGAGCAAAAGCAGGCGCTACTGCAAAGCATGATAGAATCCCTTCCCGCTTCGATTAGCAAAGATGTCATTAAGCTTGATACAGAACTTGATGTACCTATTAATGAAAATGGCAATGAATTTCACGAACCATTAGTCGATGAAAATCCAAAAAGTAAGCAGGCGCAGTTAATAGCTCCAATTCCATTCGCAGCAAGAATTGCCAACTTAAATAATCATTATGAACAAAGCTTTAACTTTTTAGATAACCAAATTAGCGAACGTCACCAAGCTATTTTAGCTATGGTTAAAGGCGCAGGAATTGAGTCAGCGCTTGAGCAACACTTAATATTAAGTGCCCAAACGACCGCACAAGGTGGCCCACTTGATACATTTAACGAAACAAAAATTCCAAGCCATTTTTTAGCCATCGTTGATAAGTTATTAGCATTAAATAATTTAGAAAACTTTTTAACTGAACTACCAAACACCCTCCCCTTAGCTAAAGCTAAATATTATATTTCGAGTAGTTTTGGTCTTAGAAAAGATCCAATGAATAGTAATCATGCTTTTCATAAAGGAATTGATTTAGCCGGTTGGCATAAAACCGAGATATTTGCCCCAGCAGACGCTGTAGTGCTTCGTGCCGGTCGCAATGGTGGTTATGGTAACTTTATTGAGCTTGAACATAAAAACGGCTTAGTGACTCGATTTGGGCACTTAAATAAAATTAAAGTAAAAAAAGGTCAATCAATCACTAAACATGATGTAATCGGTTTAATGGGCAGCACAGGCAGAAGTACAGGTACTCATTTACACTACGAAGTATTACTTAACGGTAAACAAGTCAATCCTCTAAAAATAACAAAGGCGCTTTCTCGTGTTTGGTAGAAAACAACAAAAAACAGTTAGCTCTAATTTAAAAAGAGTAAATCACACTCCGTCTATTATTTCTGAAGACGTACGCCTTACAGGCACTTTAGTTAGCCAAGGTGAAGTACAGCTTGATGGCCGCATTGATGGCGATATAAAAGTGGAGCATTTAGTTATTGGCTCAACGGGTGTTGTTGAAGGTATTGTTGAAGCTAAAAGCGTTATTGTTAAAGGCAAAGTTATTGGCTCAATTAATGCCAGTGAAGTAAAAGTACAAAGTGGCGCTCATGTTCATGGCGATGTGTTTCACGATACATTGAGTATTGATGCAGGTGCAGTAATTGAAGGCAGTTTAAAGCAACGCTTTGAAAAAGAAGAGCCTGAACTAATTTCGAAAGAGCTTAAACCCGCAAAAGAAGTTAAAGCATTGTTGAAGGAAGATGGCAGCGACTTATCGTTTGTAAATAAACAAGCCGCTGATAAAAACTAAGTAGAATCAGCTTAACGTAAGCTACCTTTTTTCAGTAATGTACATTGTAATATCTGCAGTGAAAACAAGCTCATTGCGGGTATTATACAGTTTAACCGGTACTACTAAGTCTTCTTTATCAATCCACTTATGCGGTAAATCAATTTCAGCGACTGCTCTTACACCTGTATCTACTTTAGCCAAATACCTAACTGTCATGCCTTTTGGGATCCAACGATGCGTTTTAACTGGAACTGTTGCATCAACCATTACACCTGCACACAATTCAGCTAAGTTACACTGCGCAATAGCATGAATAGTTCCAATATGATTATGAACGCTGCGACGATTTTTTACCACCGCACTACAATGCCCTTCTCGAAGATCGAGTACGTAAGGTTTCATCGAACCAAAATATGGCGCTTTAAAGCAAACAGCTTTAGTAAAAAGCCAATTCCCAAAAGGTAGGCGCTTAAATTTATGCCATGTTTGTACAAGTGCAGATTTATTACTCATTATTATTTTCCATCAACAGTTACTTTTTTCAAATTAACACATCAGACCAGTTTTAAAAAGTGCATTTAAACTGCCTTTTAGCTTAATCCAATCAAAAAATAAAAATGACAACCTATACAGGGGTCATAAGCCCTTTCTTTTTTACGAGTGCCCACCTAAAATACTCGGCAAAAGGAGACTCAATGCAAACACAGCCCGCTAAACCTAATATGACTTTGTTACTTATCCTAGCGTTACTCGTTATATTTTGCCCTATGGCAATCGATATTTACTTACCCGCTTTTCCTACTATTGCAGAACAATTTGCAGTTACAGAACAACAAGTTCAGCAAACCGTTGCTATTTTTATGCTAACAGTAGGTTTAGGCCAATTAATTGCGGGGCCTTTGGCCGATAGGTTTGGCCGAAAGCCAGTGGCTATAGTGGGTATAAGTTTATATGCAGGCTCAGCATTACTTGCCTATTACTCGCCTTCTTTTGAAGTATTGATGATTGCACGTGCTCTTCAAGGTTTTGGAGCCTGTGCCACATTTGTTGTCGCATTTGCGATAGTGCGTGACAAATATGGTAGTGAACGAAGTGGACAAATGATCACTTACCTTAACGGGATTGTGTGCTTTATTCCGGCAATGGCACCTATTTTAGGAGCTTGGCTTACCGTACAATTTGGCTGGCGTATGAACTTTATGTTTTTAACCGCGTTTGCCATTGTAGGGCTTGTTGTTACGCTATTCTTTTTTAGAGAAACTCGTCCTGCTGATAGCCATTATCAGGGGCATATTTTAGATTTACGTCGCTTTACACCGATTATTAAAACACCAATATTTTTGTTTAATAGTCTAATTTGTATGGTCGCCATGTCGGCTATATTAGTGTACGTAACGCTCGCACCAGGCTGGCTCATTACACATTTAGGCGGCACAGTAGCCGACTTTACTTTTTGGTTTACGCTAAATGCCGTAATAAGTATTGTCGCAAGTTTTATATTACCAACGTACATTAAACGAAATAGCCAGCGCGCTTTGCGTGTAGGCGTAAGTATACTGGTTTTCTCAGGGTTATTAATGCTCGCGCTTAGCGGTATAGAAACGGCATTTGCGCTTATGTTACCTATTTTAATTGCAGCATTAGGCTTTGCTTTAAGTTTAGGGTCGGCTGCAGGTATGGCTCTGTCGAGCTTTCCTAAACAAGCAGGCACAGCCTCGGCATTACTTGGTGCTATGCAAATGAGTGGCGCGAGTATACTCGTTGTTTTAACCCAACATTTAGGGTTAAGTACACCGTGGTTAATTGCTTTTCACTTATTATTGCTAGTTCCGCTTTGGCTTATTTTAATGAGCAAAAAAGCACATACTTTGCACCCAACTAAAAGCGCTCAATGATCAATCCTGATTTTTTAGTCTCGTTTTTATTAGCCAGCTTTTTAATGGCTGTAGCACCTGGGCCATCAAATGCATTTTTGATGGCACAAACATTTGCTAATGGTCGAAGCGCCGGTATGCAAAGTGCTTTTGGTTTTGCATTAGGTGGGGTTATTCATACTCTATTTGCTGTTGTAGGCCTAAGCGCAGTCCTAAAAGCTTCCCCAAGTGCCTATGCCGCAGTGCAATATGTAGGCGCAGCATACTTATGTTATTTGGGGCTTATGATGATTAAAGGCACGCTAAAGCAGCCAGAGCCTATATCTGATGACAAGCAAACCGATAAACCGCATATAAGTACCAGTAAAAAAAGTAATGTCATGTTTCAAGCAATGATGACTGAAGTACTAAACCCTAAAGTGGCGTTGTTTTTTATTGCATTTATTCCGCAATTTGTAGATCCAACGCTTTCATCTGCTACTTTTCAACTCGCTTTTTTTGGCTTGCTTTACCCTATTTTTGCTTTTCCGATTGACTGCACGTATATTTATTTTGGCGACAAAATTGCACAGTTTTTTAGACGTAACCCAAATAGCCAACTTTGGATTGATAGGATCACCGGCATTGTATTTATAGCCCTTGCTATCAATCTATTATTTTAACTAACCTGCACTTTGGTTAAGAGATTTATTACCCAGAGTTTAAGCTAACTAATAAAAAAGAATCAGCATGGAACAAAAAACACAATCTCTTCCCGCACAAAAAAATATTGCTTTAGTTGCCCACGACGGTAAAAAAGCAGCATTAAAATTATGGTGTGAAAAGCACAAAGAAATACTAAGTAAGCACACTTTATATGGCACAGGTACTACAGGGCATTTAATTCAAAAAACCACGGGACTTGATGTAGTTCAGCTTTTAAGTGGTCCTATGGGCGGCGATCAACAACTTGGCGCTAAAATAGCTGAACATGAGATACATGTTTTGATATTTTTTTGGGACCCATTAGCATCACAGCCTCATGACCCTGATGTTAAAGCACTGCTGCGTTTAGCCGCTGTTTGGAATATTCCGGTGGCGTGTAATGAGGTGAGTGCAGATATGTTATTAAGCTCACCACTTATGGATGTAGAGCTTGAACGTACATTGCCAGATTACGAAAAATACCTCGCAACCCGACAAATAGATCTTTAAACCTCAATTGTAATCTAGGTTATTTATAAAGCATGCTGGCCCATTTAGTCAGGCCAGCAGTTACACTACCAAAGTGGTCCCCGTTAACCATTTTTATATTGCCTAAGTGCTCACTTAAAGCCGCTTTAATCAATGGTGATTGTGCACTACCGCCTGTTAAGTAAATAATGTCTGGCGTGGTCGCAGCGTCGCTGATTGCTTGTTTTGCTAAAGTAACTATTTGGCTAATACTACTCTCAACGGCAACAGCTAAATCGCTTACCGATACATTTTTATTCAGCCCACTATCTAAAAAGCTTAAATCACAATCAAACGCACTAGCTGATGAAAGTGCTATTTTAGCCGCTTCACCTTGTTGTACTAACTGATGACCTTGCTTGTTTTGCTGTAAATGTATTAAACGCTTATAAAGCTCAGGCGCACTTACATCACGTAATTGTGCATTTAGCTCTCGGGTATGGCTTTCACTATAAAATTGGCTTTGTAAGTTTACATCGTTAATTTTACACGCTTGCCAAAACGCTTGATTAGGCAAAGGTAGACCTGATTTAAACGTACTGCCTAAACCCAATAACGGCATTAAACCATGAAAGCTCAAAGCAATATCTAAATCGTTTCCGCCAACACGTTTACCACTGTGAGATAAAAAATCGCCATCGCGCTGGCTATTTCCTCTAAAACTCGGACCCATTTGTACAAACGAGCAGTCACTCGTACCACCACCAATATCAATAACGAGTACTTTTTGATCCTGAGTTAAATCACTCTCGTAATCGATACCCGCAGCAAGTGGCTCATATAAAAACTCTACGTCTTTAAAACCAGCGCGTTTAGCAGCGCGTTCTAAAATACCAACGGCTTGCTGATTTGACTGCTCACCACCCACAGCTTGAAAGTTTACTGGGCGACCAATCACTGTTTGTGTAAGTGTTTTACCTAGAGAGAGCTCAGCGCGTTGCTTAATTTTTAAGATCATCGCGGTTGCAATATCTTCAAAAAAGTTAATTTGACCTTGCTTTAAACCTGTTGCGCCAAAAAATGATTTAGGGGACTTAACAAAGTAGCCTTCTTCAGGGAACTGCACGTACTCGCTAATCGCTTCACGACCAATAAATAGGGTTTCATCTGAAGGCTGTAAATCAAGGTCTGACTTAATACGAGGCAAGGTATTTAATAATGCTTGGCGCTGTGCTAAAAAGTCATGCTCATGGGCTGTGCCATGTAAGTGCTTAGCAACAAAGTCAACAACCAAGGCACTGTGATGAGTGTAAAGTGTAGACGGTAAGTAATGTTTTCCTTGCTCTAGCGGTACTAATTGAACATTACCCTCGCTCATTACACCCATAGCACAATTAGAACTACCGTAATCAAAACCTACAAACATACTTCACCATACATTACCAAAAAGGCCGCGCAATTTAGCACACTTTGTAAAAATTATAAATGTTATAAACTATCTCTTACTCGTAAAAAACTAGCAAAACGCGGTAAACCGTTTTTTGTTAATCCATGAAATCGGTACGTTACAGTGCTACCTATCTCAGGCGCCGTGGAGCGCTCTGCATCACTAAACCCAGTACCAATAGAAAACACCTGCCCTTGTGCTGTTTTTACCCTTAATGCCCCTAACATACCTTGGTATTTTCCTTTACCTGGTAAATGTGCAATCACAACCGCTTCTGCATCTAAATAAGGCTTTAGTTTTAGTAATGCATTGCTTCGACCATTGCTGTGCTTAGCACTAGCCAAATGAAGCATTACGCCCTCGCCGCCCTGCTTAGTTATGTTTTCAAAATACTCTGTGAGCTGCTCATTATTAGTAAAGCTATATTGGACTACAACACTAATGTGCGGCGAGTTTAGGCTAGTAATAAGCTCATTATAGTTTTTATAGCGAGTGCTAAAAGGCAGATTTTCATCTGGCATATCAAATACTTTATAAGTAATAGTTTGCCAATCATGATTATTAGGTTTTTTAGTTCTTACTATGCCACTAAGCGCAGAAAAGTGCTCACGCTTGGTCCATAGCTCACCATCAAGCCATACATTTGGCAATGGCGCTGTAAACCAACTCGGCGCATTGATAATATTGCCCTTGCGAGTAACAAACTGCGTGCCGGTCCATATAGCTCTTACGCCATCATATTTTTCACTAACTAAATACTTACTTACATCGTAATGTTTAGTTTCGTTATATACTTTAGCCAGTAAAACAGAGGGTTGTGCTGCACTTATACATTGCGTAAAAAGTACAACAATTAAAAGCAGGTGTTTAATAGTAAACATTGGCGCATCCAAGCAAGTAAAAGTTGGCTTAAACTATAGTTGAGATTGCACCCATTGCCAAAACTCATCTAAGTTACTCATTTTATAGGTAGCTTGGCTAAAATCGTGATCTTGAGTATGGCTATTAGCAATGGCTACAACACGTAACAAGGCGTTGTTGGCAGCCGTAACGCCGGTAAATGTATCCTCAACAGCAATTGCATTGCCAGCTTGTATATTTATTTGCTTAAGCGCCAATAAATATGGGTCTCCTGCAGGTTTAGGATTAGTTACATCGTCTTTTGTTACCACCGTGTCAAACAGTTCATAAAAGCCTAAACCTTTAAGTATTGGCATGGCTTCACTTTTAGCACTGCCTGTTACTAATGCCATTTTTAAGCCACTCGCCTTTACAGCTTTCAACGTTTGCTCTGTAAACGGCATCAGGGGGGGTAAATGTGTTATTACATATTCACCAAATAAACGGTATTTTTCATCCGCTAAAAATTGTGCGGTTACTGATAAGTTATGCTCTTGCTTAATTTCTATTGCAGCTTCTAAAGTAGGCCGTCCTGAAAAACGCTGACAAAAATCACTTTCTAAATAACTAACACCATAAGGCTTAAGTAGTTGACTCCAACATACAAAGTGCATGCTTTCTGAATCAACTAATGTGCCATCCATATCAAATAATACTGCTTCTAATGTCATCCTCATTCCTTATTTAACTTGAGCTAAATTTTGACAATAAAAAAGGCGCCTTAAGCACCTTTTATATAAATACAGTTATTGCGTTAAGCCTGCTGGCGGCTCACCCGTTGCTTCTTCACCCGTATCAATATCAACAAGCTCGTAGCCGCGCGTTTTACGCATAACTTTAAGTACAGGCTTTTCAAATGCTGTTTTTAAACGATCTGAGTCATCTTTCAACTCATCAAGTGTTGTACCAAAAGGGGCTGCGCCAGTTTCTGACCAGTTAGTTACTTTACCATTTAGGTTATATTCTACTTCGTGTATTTGATATTGCGCTGCTTCGTCTTTCGTTGCTTCACAAAAAATTACACGGTAATTCCAAAATCCAGCCATCTTTTTATCTCTTTAAATTAATTAACGCTACTTTACCAGCTTTATAAAAACATAAAAGCCTGCACAAGGCAGGCTTTTAAAATTAATACTATTTAGGTTAACGGTTAGAAAAAGTTAACTTTAAATTCAGCACCAACATAGCGTTCTTCGTTAACAATACCTGTATTGTTGTTAAAGTCTACAGCACCAATAACTTGTTGCTCGTCAAACAAGTTACGAACAAACGCAGCTACTTCGTATTCGTAATCGCCTTCAGACCATGTGTAACCTGTACGAAGACCTGTTTCAATAAGCTCTTTACCTTCAAACTCTACTGATTCGTAAAGGAACATATTGATTTTACTACGGTAAGAAATATCACCGCTAGCAAAGAAATTACCATCAGCTAATTCTTTAGTGTAGCGAAGCGTAAAGTTAGAGATCCACTCAGGCGCATGCGGTAAGCTGTTACCATCAAGTATTGCACGATCTTCAGGACCAAATGCACCAGCTACTTGGAAAGTCGGGTCTGTAACCGTACATTGAGCACAAACAGCCACAGCTAAATCGTTATCTTTGATTTCAGTTTTGTTGTAGCTTAAGTTAAATGTTGCATTAAACTCATCGCTTAATACCCACTGCGTATCTAACTCAAAACCATAGCCAGTCGTTTTATCTGCATTAACTAAACGGTTAAAGTTAGCACCACCACCTACAGCAGTAAGTTGCTGGTCATCCATTGTGTAGTAAAATACAGTCGCGTTAACACGACCTTGGCCATCTAACACGTCTGATTTAATACCTGTTTCGTACGATGTTACAGTTTCTGACTCAGCAGTAGTTACATCATCACCAAACAAAATACGACCTTGTAAACTAGGTGCTCGGAAGCTGTTTGCTACACGGCCGTACCAGTTAACATCATCGTTTACTTTGTAGTTTGCAGATAAATCCCAGCTAACATGGTTGTCACTAACATCACGTTCTACAAGTAAAGCACCACCGCCGATCGGGCTAATTGTACGGTCTGCTACAAAATCTTTATCATCGTCAGAGTAGCGAAGGCCTGCAGTTACTTTTAAATCATCTGAAAAAGTATAATCTACAGAACCAAATACAGCCCAAGCTGTTGTATCTTGTTGCTGGCGAACATATCCATTTAAAACACCGCCTTTCTCAGTGTCATAACTAAAGTTTTCAATAGTTAGCTCTTCATCAAAGTAAAATACACCTACTTGATAATTTAAATCACCATCAAAGTTACTCGATAAACGTAGCTCTTGCGTTAATTGGTCGTGTTCTGGAATGCCATCAGCACTTTCTGAAGAAAAGAAAATAATTTCAGGACCGCTTTCTGGTGCAGCGTCAAAACCGCCGTAACCACCATCGATGTCAGCGCGAGAATATATTTCAGCGCTTTCCCATGCAGAAATTGAAGTGATTGTGTGGTTTTTAAGTTCCCACTCAAGCTTTAAGCTTGCACCTTCAGATTCTACTTGTTGAGTAGAACGTGATGCGGCATCTTGATAAACAACATCACTTTCGTAGTTATCTACAAGCTCATTTGTGCCAGGTTTAATTACGTTTGCACGAAAGGCAATTGGAGAGCCGTCTAAATCACGTGTGTGATAGTTTAATAAAGCAGTAAAATCATCGCCTTCATATAAAAACTGAACGCGCGCTGCTTTTTCAGTGTAACCACCTTGCTCATCTTTCGCTTCAAAGCCTGGCGCTTGGTTATCAATGTAATCGTCTTTATCTTGCCATAATAATGAAACACGAGCAGATAAACGGTCAGTAAGAGCACCACCTACAGCGCCACTTGTGTCTACAGCACCGCGGCTACCGTATGAAACAGAGCCATAACCATCAAATTCTTGGCTTGGTTTAACAGTATCAAACTTAACAAGGCCAGCAGGCGTGTTACGTCCAAATAAAGTTCCCTGTGGTCCACGTAATACTTCTACGCGTTCAACATCAAATACTGGGAAGCCTTTTAAAATTGCATTTTCTTGAACGACTTCATCAACAACAAGTGATACTGGTTGTGATGCATTCAAATCGAAATCGGTATTACCTAAACCACGAACGTAAAAGCGTGGGAATGAACGACCAAATGAAGATTCAATTGATAAACTTGGAATTTTCGCATTTAAAAAACGAATATCCATACCAGCTGAGCTATACGCATCAAGGTTATCACCTTGTAGAGCAGATACTGCTACTGGTACTTCTTGAGCGTTTTCTACACGTTTACGAGCTGTTACCTGAATAACTTCTAGTTGATTACTTTTTTTAGCTGCTTCTTCAGCGGCTAAAGAAGAAAATGAAGTACCTGCTACTGCAGAGAACAACGTTGCATTGATTAGGGTGGCTAACGTAGATCTTTTCATTGCTTTCATGTTGGGTTTAACCTTTTTTGTGCACTCTTGTTCAACGGTTTTTTGTGTTGCGCTACTTATACCTTGAAGGTAAGTTGCGGGCTCGTTCAATTTTTCGCGACTTGCGTCATGCGCGCGGACCTTATTATCGAGAGTACAAAAACGATGCTATAAGGCTGAACGAACGATTAAGATTATATCATTTTGTAATAATTTTACTGCATAAATATTGACATAATTAGAAACTTTTTTGCAACATTTAACTACAAGATTACGCATTTTTATCACTATTTAGATGCAAAAACCTAATAGTGCGGACATATGTCCTTTGTTGGTTTTAATAAACTGGAGTAGGAAGAATGGATTGTTTTACATGTTAACCTAAAATAGAAACATCTACTTATATACAAATAAAGCCATCCAAAAATGACTTTAAATAGCTACTGTATTTGGATTATGAGCGCTTAAACGCAATTTCACCGTCGATATGAATGTCGCGCTGAGGGAAGGCAATCACTACATCATGCTTTTCAAATACAGCGTAAATACTAAAACGAATATCACTGCGCACTTTTCTAAGCATGGTTTCAGACTCGGCGCACACCCAAAAAATAGCATTAAATACGAGCGAGCTATCAGCAAAGTCATCAAATAATACCGACGACTTTGGATTAGCCAATATTGCTTCATGATCATCAAGCACTTGTTGAATAAGCTTTTTAACCAGTATCACATCTGAACCGTATGCAACACCTACACTGACCGATGAGCGTGCATTGCCATCTATTAGCGTCCAATTTGTTACTGTATTTTCGAGCAATTGAGAATTAGGAATAAGCATATGTACGCCGTCATTTCGGCGAATACGCGTTGAGCGAGTGTTAATTGTTTCTACTACGCCTTTTGCATTCCCTACCTCTAAAAAGTCACCAATACGTATTGGGCGTTCCCACATCAATATCCAGCCACTAATAAAGTTATTTATTATGTTTTGCGCACCAAAGCCTACACCAATGGCTATTGCACCCGACACAAAAGCAAACGCAGTCAGCGGTATGCTTAATACTTCTAAAGATGTAAAAATTAAAATTGCGATACTTAAAATAAAGTAGATACGTGTAAATAAATGCACGGCATCTTGGCTTAGTTTTTTTGCCAATAATGTTTTTGTTATTAGCTTGCCAATACGCGTCACAATAAACCAAATAGCGAAAAGTATTAAAGGCACTTTAATAATTTTTGCTACGGTAATGTGTACATCGCTGTAACTAAATACAACAAAGGCAAGAATTTGGTTTATGTGTTCTAAGGTCATTTATTTTCCAAAACAAGCAAAGGAGCGCTTTAAATTAAAATCGCTATAAAGTGAAAGCGGTTCAGTGTTGGGTAAGTTTAGCAGTCATAATATAACTAAAACGCCAAGTTAATAAGTTCAATATGCTTTTTATGAACAATTTATTAACTCTTTATTGCACCGAGTGCTATATAAATAGTGTACAAGCACTGGAGATCACATATGACACAACTTACTTTAAATCAAAGACTCGCTACTTTGCAGCCGCAGGTAGACTTACATTTATTTGAAAGCAGCCTAGATTACCGAAATAAAATTTTGTGCCTTCTTGCAGAACAAGAGCAAACACTGGCATCTATCAACAAAGAGTTTGGCCAACAACAACCTAGCAACTTTGGCTCTGAGAGAAAATTTGTACTTGGATATAACTAAGCAATTATGAC
>NZ_PJBR01000070.1:0-26142 GCF_002863625.1 Pseudoalteromonas sp. MelDa3
AAAAACCCAGCCTAAGCTGGGTTTTTAAATTCTAAAAGAACTAAAATTACTTAATTTTAGCTTCTTTAAAAAGAACATGTTTACGAATCTTTGGATCAAACTTTTTGATTTCCATCTTCTCAGGCATGTTACGTTTGTTTTTGTCAGTAGTGTAGAAAAAACCAGTACCGGCAGTTGAAACTAAACGGATTTTATCGCGCATGATTCAGATCCTTAAACTTTAACGCCGCGAGCACGGATTTCTGTAAGAACCGTGTCGATGCCTTTTTTATCGATAATACGCATACCTTTAGTAGTAGTGCGTAATGTTACAAAACGTTTTTCACTTTCAACCCAAAAACGGTGTGTTTGTAGGTTAGGTAGGAAACGACGTCTAGTCGCGTTTCTCGCGTGTGAACGGTGATTACCAACCGCAGGACGCTTACCTGTAACTTGACATACTTTAGACATGTCTATATATCTCCAATAACTTCGCTCGAGCTTAATTTAATCTAAGGCCGTGTATTTCCGCCCTAGAGATAAATCGAAGGGCGCTCTTTATACAGCTTTTACAGGCAAAGATCAAACACTGATCTATCCAATCAGCTCATATATGTAAATTTGATAGCGGCTAATTATAAAGATCGAATGCCCTTAGGGAAAGTAAAAACTGCATTTAAATTAAACTAATTTGCCAAAACACGTTAAACAGCTCATTTTTAACACACTTCTGTATCTAAAAAAGCTAAATCAGGCCTCGCTCGGCAAACGAAACACACGTTTCTCCACCAACAATGATGTGATCGAGCACACTTATGTCGACCAATTGCAGTGCTTGCTGCAATTTATTAGTAATAAGTTTGTCTGCTTGGCTCGGTTCTGCAATACCACTTGGATGATTATGCGCAAAAATAACAGCGGCTGCATTATTTTTAAGCGCAGCCTTTACCACTTCACGCGGATAAACACTGGCAGAATTAATTGTGCCATAAAAAAGTATTTCATCTTTTACTAATCTATTTTGGCTATCTAGGTATAACACCATAAATACTTCTTGTTGCAAGCCTCGCATTTGAATTGTTAGGTAATCGTAAACTGAGTTTGGCGAATTAAACACGGCGTCTCGTTGGCAACGCTCCTGCATATAACGTTGGCTTAGCTCTAACACAGCTTGTAGCTGAACATACTTAGCGGTCCCTAACCCCTTTTGAGAGCAAAACTCCTCAATGCTGGCATTAAACAAATTATGAAGTGTTTTATTTTCGTTTAATAAATGCTGAGCCAACTCAATTACATTCATTCCCGGTAACCCTGTTCGTAAAAATATGGCAAGAAGCTCTGCGTCAGTCAGCGCCTTAGCCCCCTTTGCTATGAGCTTTTCACGAGGTCGAAGTGAGTTTGGTAGTGAAGTAAGTTGCATTATTCATCCTTGAGAGGCGAAAGTGTCTTATAAATGTAATGCAAATTTGAAATTTAGCCTGTTATTTCGAATTAAAAAACTTCGCTGTATGAGTAAAGATTTGTTATTTTAAGCCCAATATTTAATAAAAACTGATGAACATCCATGACTAACTTAACAAACAAAAAAATTGTACTAGGTATTACCGGCGGTATTGCAGCTTATAAATGTGCAGAACTCGTTAGGCGATTAAAAGACTCTGGTTGTGAAGTAAAAGTAGTTATGACTGAATCAGCTAAACACTTTATTACACCACTGACCATGCAAGCCGTTAGTGGAGAAACAGTCTCTGACTCATTACTAGACCCTTCTGCTGAAGCTTCAATGGGCCATATTGAATTTGCAAAATGGGCTGACTTAATTTTAGTTGCCCCAGCGACGTGTAATATTATTGCTAAAATGGCAGCCGGCATTGCTGACGACCTACTAACGACGTTACTGCTAGCAACGCCTGCAAAAGTCGCAGTTGCACCAGCTATGAACCAGCAAATGTATGCACACGCAGCAACACAAGCTAATTTAGCCACATTAAAAGCACGTAACGTACTTATTTGGGGCCCAGGTAAAGGTGAGCAAGCGTGTGGTGATATAGGCGCTGGACGCATGTTAGAGCCTCATGAGCTAGTTGCGCTATGTATAGCAAAAGAGCAACCGCAATTACTTGCAGGAAAAACAATTACAATAACAGCAGGCCCAACGCGTGAGCCTCTCGACCCAGTACGTTTTATATCAAATCACAGTTCAGGAAAAATGGGTTATGCACTGGCAGAAGCCGCTTTGCAACTCGGTGCTAAGGTTAATTTAATTTCGGGTCCGGTCACTATAAAAGCCCCTACTGGCGTAAACCTTATCAATATAGAAAGCGCTGAGGAGCTATTAACTGAGTCACTTACCTATGCACCACAATCAGATGCTTTTATAGGTTGCGCTGCTGTTGCGGATTATCGAGCTGCAAACATTGCGACTCAAAAAATGAAAAAGCAAGGCGACGAACTCACTCTTACTTTAACTAAAAACCCTGACGTAATTGCAGCTATTGCCAACCTTAAACAAAACCGTCCTTATACTGTGGGGTTTGCCGCCGAAACTCAAAATGTAGAAAGCTATGCTAAAGGTAAACTACAAAATAAAAATCTAGATATGATTTGCGCTAATGACGTATCAAAAAGTGGCTTAGGGTTTAATTCCGATCATAATGCTTTAACACTGTACTGGCATAACGAACAACTAGAATTACCAACTACAAGTAAAATAGAAATAGCTCGCAAGGTGATCGAACAGCTGGCTAAACATCTATAAAAAGGCTGGAAACAAACTGAATAAAACATTAACATACGCCAATCATTTGAACAAAAAATGACTAGGGTTCTTAACTGCGCCACTAAGAATAACTAATAAAAAGGAATGTTCATGCCTGCGACAAAAAGAAGTAATCGCAAAGAGCAAATACTGCAAGCACTCGCACAAATGTTAGAAACTAATTTAGGACAACGTATCACTACAGCAAAACTAGCTGCTGAGGTGGGTGTGTCTGAAGCCGCGCTATACCGTCATTTTCCGAGCAAGGCGCGTATGTTTGAGGGCTTAATTGAGTTTATTGAAGATACCCTTTTATCTCGTATAAATATTATTATTGAAAACGAAAAAGAAAGCCAAACGCGCATTTATAACATTCTATTATTACTTTTAACCTTTGCTGAAAAAAACCCAGGCATTACTCGTATTTTAACTGGCGATGCTCTGCAAGGTGAGCAGGAACGTTTACGCGAGCGGGTACAAAGCTTGTTTGAAAAACTAGAAACTCAGTTTAAACAAGTACTTCGTGAGCGTAAGTTACGTGAAGGTAAAAACTTTCAAAGTGATGAGCTTACACTTGCAAACTTTTTACTTGCCTACGTTGAAGGCAAAATGAATCAGTTTGTACGTAGCGACTTTAAAGCAAAGCCAAGTGTTCAATTTGAAAAACAATGGCTTGAGCTACAAAAAATTTGGCTGTAATGTTTGCTAAATTAATTAATTGAATACCAAAAAACGACCTACGGGTCGTTTTGTCGTATGTAGCTGCCATTTATCTGATCCGCTCGAATTATGAACCAAACTCGTTACAATGAAACAATGTCATAATACGAGAATCAATAATGAAAACAAAACTCACCTTATTAAGCACGGCACTCGTTGCCAGCTTAACTAGCACCGGCATACACGCCAAAGAATCGCTACAATTTAAAGACGTATTTAGTTTTAAATCAGCTAAAAGCACACAACTATCTGACAATGGTCAAGTACTCACTTTTAGTGCAACGCCGTATCGTGGAAATGCAACTGGTCAAGTTTACTCACTACAAAGCAATACACTCATCGCAGAAGTAGAACGCGGCACTAAGCCTCATATTAATAAAGCCGCTAACTGGGTCGCTTTTACACAAGTACCTACCTTACTTGAAAAAGAAACAACCAAAAAAAAAGACACACTTCAAAACAACCTGGTACTCGTAAACACACAATCAGGTGCCCAACAAAGCTTTGCAGATGTAAAAGATTACACGTTATCTGATGACGGTATGTGGCTTGCTTATCGTTTAAATAAAAAAGACGATGACGCAAAAGTAGAAGATAAAACCGATAGCACTAAAAACGAAGAAGACAACGCTATCACGCCCGATAAAAAAGATAAGAGCTATGCGCTTGTTATCGTAAATTTATCTGATAAACGCACCCATACAATAGAAAACGTATTTAGCTACGCTATTAACTCAGCTAACAGCCAGCTATTAGTGAGTCAAAGTTACAGCGATGGTAATAACAACCAAATAGCGCTAATTGAGCTAAGTAACTTTAATAGCAGCGTATTAATTGATGAACCGGGCGTAATCGCAAATAAAATAGCGTGGCACCCAACTGACAATATTGCAGTGTTTACATTAGGTAACTATGTAAATGATGACACGCGCCGTCGAAGCTACACTTTACAGCTATATAAAAACGATAAACTTTCAACAATAGCCTCACCTGATAAAACATGGGTTTTAGGTAAAACAGCCACCCTTAAATGGTCAAAAAATGGCGAACGCTTATATTTTGAAAACCATCCAAAATTAGCAGCTAAAGTAAAAGCCAAAGAATATACCGAAGAAGCCTCATTGTACGATTTTGACACCATACGCGAACATAAAGGTTTAGATGTATGGCACAACAACGATGCGCAAATAAAACCACGTGAAGAGCAGCAATGGAACAAAGTTAATAAAAATCGCCATTACAGTGCGGTGTATCACGTTAACTCGCAAAAAGTTGCGCAACTTAGTACACCAAACATGCCTGAGGTTGCACTAAACCCTGAGCGAGATGTGTCTTTACTTGGCTCATCTAACATCCCCTACCTAGAAAAAATAATGTACGGCGGTTTTTTTGCTGATTACTTTGCAGTAAATATAAATACCGGTAAACAAACTCCCATTATTAGTAACTACCCGTTTAGACCGAGCCTTGCACCTAATGGTGAGTTTGCAGCTTATTTTAGCGATAGCCAAATACAGTTAAAAGATTTAAAAAATAATAAAGTAACACCGCTTACAAAAGCGATTCAGGCAACCTTTGCTGATGATAAACACGACTACCCATCTACTCAACCTGGTTATGGTTTTGCTGGTTGGATGACCGACAGCAGCCAAGTGCTTGCTTATAGTAAATACGATATTTGGGCGTTTGATGTAAAAACGCAGCAAGCTAAACGCCTAACTAATGGTAAGCAAAGCAGTACGCAGTACCGTGTTATTAAGCTTGATAAAACCCAAGTAGGCTTTAAAAAAGGCGATACATTACTTGTCTCTGCTATTAACTTACAAACTAAACAAAGCGAAGTGGCAAAGCTCAACTTAACCACTAACACAATAACTAACGTGCTTAGCGGTAATAAACGCTTTGATGTAGTTAAAAAAGCCAAAAAGGCTGACAAGTACTTGTTCACCTCGCAAACTTATAGCCAATTTCCTGATTACTACCAAACAGATTTTAGCTTTAGCGCACCAAAACAAGTGACCACCCTAAACCCACAAATTAGTAATTTTGCATGGGGAGAAAAGCCAGAACTAATAAGCTATAAAGGCTTTGATGGCGAAGATTTACAAGGCGTACTAATAAAACCAGCGGGCTATAAAAAAGGCGATAAAGTACCTGTGGTTGTGTATTTTTATCGTTATATGAGTCAACGCATGTTTGATTTTCCAAAAATGGAATTAAACCATCGCCCTAATTTCCCTATGTTTACCTCAAACGGCTATGCGGTATTTTTACCTGATATTCGCTTTGAAATAGGTCACCCGGGTAAATCGTCAACGCAAACCATGATAAACGCCACCCAAAAATTAATAGATTTAGGCATAGCCGACCCAGATAAAATAGGCTTACAAGGTCACTCTTGGGCGGGCTATCAAAGTGCGTTTATGATAACCCAAACAGATATGTTTAAAGCGGTTGTATCGGGTGCGCCAGTATCAAACATGACCAGTGCTTACAGTGGCATACGTTTAAAATCGGGCCTTG
The DNA here is from genome assembly GCF_002863625.1 of Pseudoalteromonas sp. MelDa3. NCBI lineage: Bacteria > Pseudomonadati > Pseudomonadota > Gammaproteobacteria > Alteromonadales > Pseudoalteromonadaceae > Pseudoalteromonas > Pseudoalteromonas sp. MelDa3. Next base: position 5,981 of record NZ_PJBR01000070.1, read on the forward strand.
CTCGTCAATTTCAATACGAAACAGGGCAAAGCCGTATTGGCAAAAACTTATTTGAAGCACCAGAGCTTTATATAGAAAACTCACCAGTATTTTTTGCAGACAAAGTTAATACGCCTATTTTAATCATGTCTGGCGACAAAGACGATGCAGTGCCTTGGCATGAAAGTGTGCAGTATTACTTAGCACTACGCCGTGCAGGAAAAGATGCTACATTTTTACAATACGAAGGTGAACCACACCACTTGAAAAAGTTTCCTAATCAGGTCGATTTTTCAGTACGTATGATGCAGTACTTTGATCATTACTTAAAAGGCAAACCAGCTGCAAAGTGGATGACACAAGGCGAGGCATTTATAGAGGAATAGATATAACATTTATTCAGAGCTCTACGTAAGCGATAACGGCGAGCTCTGCGTCAATTAAATCAAGGCGAGGCATATTACATTTAAGTAATCAGTCACTACCTAGTCCTTCATACCTTTGAAAAATGCTGTAATGCTCTTTAAACTTTTATAAACACCACCGTATATAAGCGTTTTAATCAAAGTAAAAAACTATAATAAAAGCCTAATATAAGTAATAATCACTAAATTCAGAGGTTAAAGAGTCGTTCATTATGCTAGGTTTTTGGTACAAAGAGTTTCCACAATACCCAAAAGACCATAAGGATTTTTGGCGTACTCGCTTAATAGCCCACTCTTTACTAATAACCACATGTTACTTTTTAGTTTTAACACTCCTCAATCTTTTTTATTTTGAAAGCTATGACATTGCTTTAATTGATGCCTTAGGACTTACGATATCGTTAGGTATTTATACTTGGTTTAATAAAACAGCCAACGTAAATGCAGCAGCGTGGGCTGTTACCCTTATGGTCGTTAGCTTAATAATGATGTTTGTGATTTCAGTTGGTGGCCATGCCCACTCTTTATTTTGGGCCACGCTTATTCCGCCATTCACATTTTTTTTAGTTGGCAGAAATTGGGGGAGTATATTTAGTGCAGTCGCTTTTGCTATTTGTGCGTATCTTGTGTACTTACAACAACAGCAAACTGTAACAATTGGCTTAGGCTCTTTATTTAATCTTATTGAAGTAGGTCTTGCTCATATTTTGATTTTTAGATTTTACGAAAAAACACGGTTTTCGGCATACACCCGACTATCTATCCGTAACCTAGAAATTCAACACTTAGCAGAAACCGATAAGTTAACTGGGCTTTATAACAGGCAAAAGTTTGATTTTGAATTATCACAGTTAATTGCTAAAAACGACGTTTTTAAAACCCCGCATTGCTTACTTATTTGCGATATAGACCACTTCAAGAATATAAACGATACCTACGGGCATTTAGTTGGCGATAACGTACTCACTGAATTTTCTAAAATATTAAAAATGCGTATGGGAAATGATGCACTTATTGCGCGATGGGGCGGAGAAGAATTCACGATTATTTTATCGAACACCTCTTTAAATGATAGCGCTAAAAAAGCTGATGACCTGAGAAAATATATTGCCGAAAACACCATTACAAATATAGCATTTACTATAAGTATTGGGTTAGCAACGATACAAAAAGACGATACAGTGCTAAAACTATTGGAGCGGGCTGATACAGCGCTATATAAGGCTAAAAATAATGGACGCAATAAAGTATGTGTTAGCGATAACGATTCAACCGTTATCGCTCAATCAACTTACTTAAATGGGTCTATAGCCTAAACTTAAGCGTACTGCCCACAAGCAAATCCACAGCTCCAAGCATACTGGAAATTGTAGCCCCCTAACCAACCCGTTACATCGGTTACTTCACCTATAAAATATAAGCCTTTAGCTTTTTTAGCTTCAAAGGTTTTTGAGCTCAACTCGTCGGTATCTACACCGCCCAATGTTACTTCTGCTGTTCTATAACCTTCTGTGCCATTGGGTTTAATTTGCCACGCATGAATGTAATTAACTAACTCATCTATTTGGGCATGTGTAAGCTGATTAATATTACAATCTGGTATCGCTTTGCTTTCATGCAGTATTTCTATAAAGCGTTTAGGTAAAATAGTCGAAAGGCTGTTTTTTAACGACTTTTGGGCTTGTGTTTCACGCCAATCAGCAAGTTGTTGCCTTAAATCAAGTTCAGGTAATAGGTTTATAGTGACAGCCTGCCCTGCTCGCCAAAATGAGCTTATTTGCAATATTGCAGGGCCCGATAACCCTCGGTGAGTAAAGAGGATATTTTCTTTAAATACGGTGCCGTCTTCGCTTGAAACTTCACATGGAATACTAATTCCCGAAAGCCCTTCAAAACGCTCTTTATCATGCTGATGCAAAGTAAACGGCACAAGTGCAGCCATAGTTGGTAACACGCTTAAGCCAAACTGCCCTGCAATTTTATAACCTATTGGTGTAGCCCCTAGTTTTGGCATGGTTAAGCCACCCGATGCAATAACTAACGACTCACAGCTTAAGGTTTCTTGCTCTGTGGTAACGCTATAGCCGGTTTCGGTTTTTGATACGCTGATCACTTCACTGCGTAGCTTTATATTTACTCCGGCCCACTCACATTCGGTTAGTAAAATATCAACAATGTCTTGTGCATTGTTATCGCAAAAAAGCTGGCCTAGTGTTTTATGGTGATACGCCAAGCCATGTCTGTCCACCAGCTCAATAAAGTCATGCTGTGTATAACGACTTAAGCATGATTTAACAAAATGAGAGTTTGTGCATAAGTAGTTATCCGGGGTTGCATTTTCATTTGTAAAATTGCAACGCCCACCACCACTTATTAAAATTTTACGACCTGGTTTTTTTCCCATATCAAGTACTGTAACGCTTCGGCCACGGTATCCAGCTTGCGCTGCACACATTAATCCTGCAGCTCCCGCACCTATTACAATTACATCTACTTGGGTCATTTATTTATCTCATTAAAAAATTTGCTCGATTATAGCAAAGTTTAATAGCTAACAACGCAGCATTTGAATTATTAGTAATAACACAACAAAAACACATCAGTAATAAGTGGGGAATAATTACTCGCACAATAAAACAACCCTTTATGCTTATTTTTAATTTATATGACAAATACTAAACAACGAATAAACCGCTAAAAACCTGGGTTATAACTAAATGAAAGAGGTACATAATAAATTGATATTTTAACCTAATTAACAGATCGTTTACTTTTGTTCCCGCATCGTGATCTTATATCACGAAATAATAAATAAAAATCTAGGGATAATTATGACAACTAGTAAAACTTTTAAAAGATGCGCAATTGCAATTACAGTTAGTACGCTTTTTGCAGCAACATCTGGCATGGCTCAATCAGTTTCAAGTTCAATGGCTGAAACATCTGCTAAACTACAAAGCCAAGGCAGTTTCGAAACTCAGTTCATTATTAAATATAAAAATAATAACGAAATGGCGAGCCTCTCAACTGCAGACGCAAGCCCGTCTAGCATGAAAAAGCGCGCACAAAGCTTTGTTAAAAACTTCGCTTCTAAAAAAGGCAAAGTAAAAGCAAAATACATTCGTGCAATGGCACTTAATAACCATCACGTAATGCGTGCTGATAAAAAATTAAGTACAGCAGAAGCGCAAGAATTTATGCAAGAAATGGTTGATTCAGGCAATGTGGAATACATTGAAGTGGATCAAATGTTAAAGCCGTTTTCAACTCCTAACGACCCTCGCTTTGATGACCAATGGCATTACTACGAGCAAGCCGGTGGTTTAAACTTACCGACGGCATGGGATACCGCAACGGGTAGCGGTGTAGTTGTAGCCGTACTAGATACAGGTTACCGCCCACATGCCGATTTAAATGCTAACATTTTACCGGGTTACGATATGATCTCTAACCTATCGGTAGCTAACGATGGCGGTGGTCGCGATAGCGATGCACGTGATCCTGGTGATGCAGTTGCTGCGAATGAATGTGGTACTAACGGTGCACAAAACTCTAGCTGGCACGGCACGCACGTAGCCGGCACAGTTGCTGCGGTAACCAATAACGGCGAAGGCGTTGCAGGCGTAGCTTATAACGCAAAAGTAGTGCCTGTTCGTGTACTTGGTAAATGTGGTGGTTTAACCTCAGATATTGCAGATGGTATTATTTGGGCATCTGGTGGAAGTGTTTCAGGCATTCCTGCCAACTCAAACCCTGCAGATGTAATAAACATGAGTTTAGGCGGCAGCGGTTCATGTAGCTCTACAACTCAAAATGCAATTAACACAGCACGCAGTAACGGCACTGTGGTAGTTATTGCTGCAGGTAACGATAACGATAACTCGGCAAACTACAACCCAGGTAACTGTAATGGTGTAGTAAACGTAGCATCAGTAGGTCGTAATGGCGGTCGAGCTTATTACTCAAACTACGGTAGCAATATTGATGTTGCAGCACCGGGTGGCGCGCAAAGTTTTGCAAACGACTCTGAAGGTGTTCTATCAACTTACAATTCAGGTTCGTCTACACCTTCAAGCGACAGCTACGGTTATTCGCAAGGTACATCAATGGCTGCGCCTCACGTAGCAGGTGTTGCGGCACTTATTAAGCAAGCAAAACCAGATGCAACGCCTGACGAAATAGAAAGTATTTTAAAATCAACAACCCGTTCGTTCCCTGCTACATGTACTAGCTGTGGTACGGGTATTGTTGATGCAGCCGCAGCTGTTGCAGCAGCAAGTGGCGGCACTACTCCGCCTACAGGCGGTGATAGCGAGCTTATTAATGGTGAAGCTAAAACAGGTTTAAGTGGGGCTGCAAATGCACAAGCGTTTTACACTATGACCGTACCAAGCGGTGCAACTAACGTAACATTCACTATGAGTGGTGGTACTGGTGATGCTGATTTATACGTACGTGCGGGCAGTAAACCTACAACTACTACCTATGACTGTCGCCCTTATAAAGGCGGTAATAGCGAAGAGTGTTCTATTGATAACCCTACTGCGGGAACTTACCACGTAATGCTTAACGGCTACTCTGCGTATTCAGCTGTGAGCTTGGTAGGTAATATTACTGGTGGTTCATCGTCTGGTGGCGGTACAGGCACTCCACAAGCTGGCGGAGGCACTATAAGCGATGTGACAGCCAATACTGGTCAGTGGAAACATTACACGTTAGATGTACCTGCAGGAATGAGTACGTTTACAGTAACAACGTCGGGTGGAAGTGGCGATGCAGACTTATTTGTAAAATATGGCAGCCAACCAACAACCACTACGTACGATTGTCGCCCTTATAAAAATGGCAACGCAGAAACATGTACATTTACCAATCCACAAGCAGGTACTTGGCACTTAAGTGTTAACGCCTATAGCACTTTCTCTGGTTTAACACTTAGCGGACAATACCAACCGTAATTTAAAATTTGAGCCGTAAATAAAAAACCGATGTTGTTTCCAACATCGGTTTTTAAATAGTAAGTAGCTGATTAATTAAAGCTAAAACCTACACTTTATTACTGTTATAGCTTCTCTAGTACTGATTCTGCGCGGCTTACAACAAACTCTTTGTCTTGCTCTACAAATAAACCAGTTACTACTGCATTTTCAACAATCATAGCGTAACGCGTTGAACGTAAACCACCAAAACTAGCGGTATCTTTATCAAGCCCTAACGATTTAGTGAAACTTCCATCGCCATCAGCAAGCATTGTAATTTCTTGCGCGTTTTGCGAGTCGCCCCATGCTTTCATAACAAATGCGTCATTAACAGATACACAGTAAATAGCATCCACACCTTTTGCTTTAATTTTATCAGCAAGAGTAATAAATTCAGGTAAATGTGCATTTGAACACGTTGGTGTAAATGCACCTGGCACTGCAAATAACACGACTTTTTTACCTTCAAACAACTCTTTATTTGTAAGAGATTGCATACCGTCGTCAGTTAATTGCGTTAACGTAACCGATGGTAATTCTTGGCCTTGCTCAATCATGGTGGTTCCTTTAAAAGATCAATACAGAATAAGTAACAATCATACTACGTAAACTATTACAGTGTAGGTAAAGTGTAACTAACTTAGTAACCCAGAGTAGTCTAGCAAAGGTTTATAGACCGAGTTCACTACATTTTATGAAAACTATTTTAGCTTCTATAGTTTTCATAAAATTTATTGCTCTGTAGCTAAGGTAAATTCAAATCATTTATAAAACTTGAAAAATCATTACCTAGCTTTTCATCTCGTATACTGTACTCAACAATTGCTTTTAAGTAGCCTAACTTATCTCCACAATCGTGAGAGCGACCACTCATATGAAATGCTTCAACGGTTTCTTGTGCCATTAATGCGTCAATAGAATCTGTAAGTTGTATTTCACCGCCAGCGCCTACAGACGTTTTTGCGAGTAGAGGCCAAATATTCTTACTCAGTACATATCGCCCTACAACAGCAAGATTTGAAGGTGCTAAATCTGCATCAGGTTTTTCAACCATAGCTTTAATTGCAGCACTTTTACCTGGCATTAACTCAACACCGTTTATATCAGCAATACCATATTTACTAACGTCTTCTTTAGCTACTGGCTCAAGCATTATTTGGCTTGCTTGAGTTTCTTTAAAGCGTTTAATCATGGCCGCTAAGTTTTCAGTTTCTTGATCGGCAGTATAAGCATCAAGTATCACATCTGGCAGGAGCACTACAAAGTTATCGTCACCAACTATTGGCTTAGCACACAAAATAGCATGCCCTAGCCCTTTAGCTTCACCTTGGCGTACACTCATAATGGTGACATCAGGCGGACAAATAGAGCGAATCTCATCTAATAAAGCACGTTTAACACGTTTTTCAAGAGTAGCTTCTAGCTCGTAACTTGTATCAAAATGGTTTTCGATTGCATTTTTAGAGCTGTGTGTAACTAATACAATATCTTTAATACCGGCAGATACACATTCGCTGACAATATATTGAATTAGAGGTTTATCAACTATAGGGAGCATTTCTTTTGGAATAGCTTTTGTCATAGGGAGCATTCTCGTCCCTAAGCCTGCTACTGGAATTACAGCTTTCATATCTATCCTTAGTGATTAAGTTTGTAAATAAACTAGCAGATATAAAATAGATACCAGCTGAATAAAGTTACCTCTTTTGAAGAAGTAAATTTGAAGCTGCTTTTAAAGTGAAGACTCTACACTTTGGGAATATAAAATAGATAGGTAAATAGTGAACTTATTAATGATTTTGTTGGGGGTGAGATTACATTAGCTAAATAAAAAAGTCTGAAGTTGTTATTAATAACAACTTCAGACTAATCAATATTTAACAATACCTTACTGAAGGTAGAGTTATAAAACCTTTTTATAATTAAAGACCAGCGCGATCTTTAATCACTGCAATAAGTGGTGAGCTAGCAAAGTTGCCTTCAGCCCAAGCAATATCAGCACCATCTGTTAGAGCACTTTTTGATAAGTTTTTAACTATATACTCACCAGTATCCACTGCATTACTAGCAACAGCATGGCGTAATAAGTTATTACCATTACATTGTACTGCATCATAAATATTACGAATTTTTACACGAGAGCTTTTAAGCTTGCTGCGTAATCGGTTTTTATCGTCTGCCGCAATATATTCACAAATAGATACTGCTAATTGATCTTCAGCATTTGCAGGTGCTGTATACGAAAAAGAACTTACAGCGACAACAGCAGTAAGTGCAACTAGCTTTGGTAATTTAAACATGACAAACCCTTTATAATACTTTGTTCTTATATAGACTATCAAATATTATATCAATCTATCAAAAATTACGCAATAATGTTAATGTTCTTTATACAAAGTTACGAATTTATAACTAGATTTGTTTTTTTCATCAGGGAGGTTTTCTTGCTCTTCTTTCACGTCCCAATTAGCAACTTTATTGTAATCAGGAAACTGTGTATCGCCTTTAATATCTAAATCAATAAAGGTTAAATACAAGCGTTCTGCTTTTGGTAAAAATTGCTCATAAATATTACCGCCACCAATAATCATTACTTCTTCAACAGCACAAACCAGTTCTAGTGCGGCCTCTGGTGTGGTTACCACTTCAATACCCTGTGCAGTATATTCGCTGTTTCGAGTAATAATAATATTACGACGCCCAGGTAAAGGACGGCCTATTGACTCAAAAGTTTTACGACCCATGATCACAGGTTTACCCGTAGTTATTTTTTTAAAATGCTGAAGATCCGCAGGTAAATGCCATGGCATTTTATTATCTAGGCCAATTACACGGTTATTTGCCATTGCTGCAATCATTGAAATTATCATAATAAACACCTAGTACTTTATTCTTAAACAAAGAAAAAGGAGCATAAGCTCCTTTTTAATAAATTCTATTTAATTAACGCTCGTAGACAACTTCTACGTCGTAATCATCTTCATCCCAGTCGTCCCAATCATCATCATTGCCTTTACCTTTAGTGGCTTTTTCATGATAGGTATCCCACTTGAATTCAACTTCTTCATCTTCAACTTGTACAAACTTCTCTTTAGGCATGCTATCAAGTAGTGTCATTATGTTGTGGATTAAAGGTTGAGTATTAAGTTTATTAATTGCTGAAATGTGATAAATATTTTCAGTTTCGCCCAGCTCTTCTGCAATCGCTTCGCATAGCGCTTTTGCTTCATCTTCTGGTAATAAATCTATTTTATTAAACACTAACCAGCGTGGTTTTTCAGCTAATTTAGGACTGTATTGGTGTAGCTCGTTAATAATCGAGAATGCATTATCAACAGGGTTTGAACCATCTACCGGCATTACATCAATAATGTGCAATAACACACGACAACGCTCTAAATGCTTCAAGAAGCGAATACCTAGGCCTGCACCATCAGATGCACCTTCAATTAGACCCGGAATATCGGCTATAACAAATGATTTATTTGCTTCAGGACGTACCACACCTAAATTAGGAATAAGCGTCGTGAATGGGTAATCAGCTACTTTTGGTCTTGCTGCAGATACACTGCGGATAAACGTAGATTTACCTGCATTTGGTAATCCTAGTAAGCCTACATCAGCTAATAATAGTAACTCTAACTTTAAGTTACGTACTTCACCGGGTGTGCCCAATGTTTTTTGACGAGGTGCTCGGTTAGTACTTGATTTAAAACGTGCATTCCCCAAGCCGTGGAAACCACCTTTTGCAACCAAAATTCGTTGACCATCTTGAGTTAAGTCACCAAGTCCCTCTTGGGTATCAACATCCATGATGCGCGTGCCTACAGGCACCATAACAAATAAGTCATCGGCTTTTCGGCCTGTACAGTTACGGCTACGACCGTTAGTACCACGTTCAGCTCTATGAAAGCGCTCAAACTGATAATCAATTAGGGTATTTAAGTTTTCATCAGCTTGTAGATAAACACTACCACCGTCTCCACCGTCACCGCCGTCTGGTCCACCATCTGGAACATATTTTTCACGACGGAAAGACACGATGCCGCTGCCACCGTCTCCAGCTTCTGCGCGAATTTCTACTTCATCTACAAACTTCATGATTACTCACTTTAGGGATTGGCTTGTTTAATAACTCTATTATATACCCAAGCCAACACAAATGCAGGCTTGGGTATATATTTTGACTGACTACAAAACAAAAAACCCCGCAAAGGCGGGGTTTTTAACTACCTTACTGATTACTCAGTTACGATAGTTACGTATTTACGGTTTAAAGGACCTTTTTGTTCAAACTGAACTTTACCATCTGCTTTTGCGAAGATAGTGTGGTCTTTACCGATACCTACGTTAGTACCAGGGTGGAAACGAGTTCCACGCTGACGAACAATGATGCTACCCGCTAGAACTGATTCGCCACCAAAACGCTTAACACCTAGGCGTTTGCTTTCTGAATCGCGACCGTTACGAGTACTACCAGCTGCTTTTTTATGTGCCATTTCTAAGTACCTCTAATTAAGCGCTAATGCTAGTGATTTTAACTTCAGTGAACCATTGACGATGGCCCATTTGCTTACGAGAATGCTTACGGCGTCTAAATTTAACAACCTTAATCTTCTCACCGCGACCATGTGAAACAACCTCAGCTGTTATCTTGCCACCGTTTACGAACGGTACACCGATCTCGATTTTCTCACCATCAGCAACTAAAAGTACTGAATCAAATTCTACTGCCGCACCAGTTTCAACGTCTAATTTTTCAAGACGAATCGTTTGACCTTCAGTCACACGATGCTGTTTACCACCACTTTGGAAAACCGCGTACATAATTAACTCCGTCTGTGCACCCTCAAATCGGCGCAACTAAAATATTCTTCGATAGGGCGCGAAGTTTACGCTAACGCGAAATAACTAGCAAGCCTATTTTGTAATTAAAATGAATAAAAAGTAGCTGCTTTGAGAGCAATTCAATATTTACCCCATTTTATATTAATTAGCCCTTTTGCCAAGCGCTTTTTAACTCTTAGTCGAAATAAATTAATGTACTCAAATATGACCCTCACAGCTTAATATCTAAGCACACCACAAACTGTATATTGATTATCAATTAATCAGTTATCTTGGCTAATTCAGTCTAAATTAAGTACTTTAATAGTGTTTTTTCAATCAATCGTCACAAAATATCGAGCTAGTGCATTTTTTGTTGTACAATCTGCGCCGTTCACACATAAAAATTGGCTCGGAGATCAATGGATATAAAAGCTATCCAGGCGTTAATCGAAAGCGATATGAATGACGTCAATCAACTTATACATGCGCAAATGCGCTCAGATGTGGCGTTAGTTAATCAGCTTGGTTTATATATAGTTAGCAGTGGCGGCAAACGCGTTCGTCCAATGCTGGCGATTTTAGCAGCCAAAGCGCTCGGTTATCAGGGTAAAGATCACATAACACTTGCAACAATTGTTGAGTTTATTCATACAGCAACGCTATTGCATGATGATGTTGTAGATGAATCAAACTTACGACGTGGCACACCTACAGCAAATGCTGAATTTGGTAATGCTGCTAGCGTATTGGTTGGTGACTTTATTTACACTCGTTCATTTCAGCTTATGGTTGGCCTTGGAAAAATGCAGGTTATGCAAGTACTTGCCGATGCAACAAACATTATTGCTGAAGGTGAAGTATTGCAGTTAATGAACTGCAACGACCCAGATACAACAGAAGCCAGTTATATGCAGGTTATTTACTCTAAAACAGCTAAGTTGTTTGAAGCAGCGACAGGGCTTGCTGCCATTATTACTGAGCAAGACCAAACTACTCTCGATGCACTAAACCTATATGGTATGCATTTAGGTACTGCGTTTCAGCTAGTAGATGATGTACTCGATTACAATGCAGATGCTGAGCAGTTGGGTAAAAACATTGGTGATGATTTAGCTGAAGGCAAACCAACGCTTCCACTTATTTATGCTATGCAACATGGTAGCGAGCAGCAAACGCAGCTTATTCGTGATGCAATAGAGCACAGTAATGGTATGGAGCATTTAGAAGAAATTTTATCGGCACTAAAGCAAACTAATGCGCTTGAATTTACAATGCAAAAAGCAGAGCTTGAAGCTGACAAAGCTATTGCCTGTTTAGACTTTTTAGCTGAGTCTGACTATAAGCAAGCACTCATAAGCCTTGCCCGTATTGCGGTTGACCGCGACCACTAGTTTTAACCAGTTACACAGTGTGAAATTAATTCTGAGCAATAAAAAAGCCTGCAAATGCAGGCTTTTTTGTTATTCTACTTTGGCTATTACGCCATGAAATCAACACCTTCTTTGATGTCTTTTTTCAGTGTTTCAAGCATGTCATTTTTTGCTTTTGTTTCAAATGCGCTTAGTTCGCCGTAAGAAAGAATTTCTTCTACGCCGTTTTTACCTAAACGTACTGGATGTGCAAAGTACTCTGCATCGCCATTTTCAACAGCAACGTAAGCGTAATCTACAACTTCCTCACCTTGTAGGCCTTTAACTAAAGACATACAAAAACGAGCTGCAGCAGCACCCATAGATAGCGTAGCTGAACCACCGCCTGCTTTAGCATTTACAACTTCAGTACCCGCATTTTGGATACGTGGAGTAAGTGCAGCAACTTCTTCATCTGTGAAAGAAACACCTTCAACTTGAGAAAGTAGAGGAAGAATAGTTGTGCCTGAGTGACCACCAATTACTGGTACTTTAACAGTTGCTACGTCTACGCCTTTAAGTTCAGCAACAAATGCTTCTGAACGAATAACGTCAAGCGTAGTAATACCGAATACACGTTTAGCGTCGTAAGTACCTGCTTTTTTGAATACTTCAGCAACGATTGGAACTGTGCCATTTACTGGGTTAGTAATAATACCTACTAACGCTTTAGGACAGCTAGCAACAATGCCTTCTGCTAAAGTTTTGATGATACCAGCATTTACATTAAATAAATCAGCACGATCCATACCTGGTTTACGTGGCATACCCGCTGGGATAAGAACGATGTCAGAGCCTTCAAGCGCTTTGTTTAATTCGTCTGCGCCAAAGCCTGCTACTTTAACATCTGTTGGGATGTGAGAAAGGTCAACCGCAACACCTGGTACTACTGGTGCAACATCATAAAGTGATAATTCAGAGCCAGCTGGTAAGCCTGTTTTTAATAATAAAGACAACGCTTGGCCGATACCGCCTGCAGCACCTAATACAGCAACTTTCATTGGAATTCTCCGTAATTTGAGGTAGGAAACATTTGTGGCTCTTAAGATAATGAAATTAGCGACTAAAAACAAATTTATCCTGTCTATTTCAAGTATATTTTCGACCATAGTCGTAAACTTTTGTGATTTAACGCATCAAACTGGCAAGTTAACTAAACAACTGCTGCATAATTATTCATTTTTGTGTAGAATTTGCGGCATAAATAACAAAAACGAATAAAGACTATGCAACCACAAGATAAACAAGAAGCACTGGTAAAAGCATTTAAATCACTATTAAAAGAAGAAAATTTTGGCTCTCAAGGCGAAATAGTTGATGCATTAAAAGATCAAGGCTTTGACAATATAAGCCAAAGTAAAGTATCGCGCATGCTAAGTAAATTTGGTGCTGTACGCACACGTAACGCCAAACAAGAAATGGTTTACTGCTTACCTGCTGAAATGGGTGTACCTACGGCTAAAAGTCCATTACGCCAATTAGTAATCGACATTATGCACAACGAAATGATGATCATTATTCGTACCAGTCCAGGCGCCGCTCAGCTTATCGCTCGTTTATTAGATTCATTAGGTAAAGCAGATGGCGTACTAGGAACAATTGCAGGCGACGATACTATTTTTATCGCTCCTGCTAAAATATCTGAAATAGATGTAACACTTGAACGTGTTCGCATTTTATTTGATACGGTTTAATAGCAAACTAAATTTGTTTTAAAAACCCGACTGAAGGCGCAAAGAAAGCAGAACCCATATCGGCTTGAGTAAAATCAAGCCAGTGGTCGTAACAATCCCCTTCCCCTAAACGACTATTAAGTACTTTTTCAAATGCGGTGCCCGTACAAGCGCATGTAATTGATAACATTCCCTGCTCATACACATCGCCATAAGGCATGCTCTGATTTAATAATAGCGGTTGTCCGTCTTCGTCTTTTAGCTCACTTCGCGAAGCATGGCTGGTTTCAATCGCAGGGGTAATTAGCGTGTTATCAAGGCGCGTACGTCCCATTATTTGTTCTTGCTCGCTCAATGATAAGTGCTGCCACATAGTTAAATCATGCTTATAACGCTGTACATGAATATAACTCCCCTGATCTTCAAAATTGCCAGGGTTACTAATTAAAGCCGTAGCGCGCTTTTTTCTTCCATGTGCGGTGTCGCCACCATAAATAAAACCATTAAAATCACGACCATCTAAAAAGCGAAAATTACGAATTTGCTCCACCAGCTCAACATCGGGGGCAAATAGTTTTAAAATTTGCAGCGCAAATAAATGGTTAACGTCTTCACGGTCAGAGCGAATTTGCACAAATAAATCGCACGGTTGTACGCTCATTTGATGATCGCTATGGTTTATATTAGGAAAGCTCTGTAATTCGCTTGGGATGTATTCAGGGAGGATATGCGGCCAATATTGCGCACCAATAGCAACCATACAAGAGAGCATTGATTCTGAAAATTGATCGCTAAATTCTTCTTCAATAGCGCTTACTTGTTTTAACTTTGCGCGAAGTGATTCATCTTGACCATCAAACACATTAAAAAATAAGTGCAAACCGTGTAAGTTTGCTTCAGCACAAATCCCTGATTGCGCTTGCGCCATTGTTATTCCTTAGTTTTATAGATAAAAACACAGCGAATAACAAATTAATTACGATTCGAAAAAATTCACCGTGTGAGGTTTTATTTTTATTATAACCTGCTCATTATTTTCAAATGACTGGCCATATTGTGCAGCAACTTCAATTTCTTGTTCATCAATAACAAGTGAATAAACATACGCCGAACCAATAAAGCGACGACTTATGATTGTAGCTCGCTTGCTGAGTTTGTCACTTTGGTTATCTGCCACTAATTCTATTTGATGAGGGCGCACATATATAAGCCCTACGCTTACGTTTTGCTTACTCTCAACATAGGACTCGACTAAACCAAATGGTGTTTTGTATTCAGTTGCTGTTAATACTTCTGCGCTCAAGTATATGCCTTGACCCAGAAACTCTGCAACCTCCTTTGAACATGGAGCTGCAAAAAGCTGCTCAGGCGTGCCTTGTTGCTCAATTTTACCGCGATGCATAATGGCAAGTGTATCTGAAAAGGCAAACGCCTCTTCTTTTGAATGTGTAACAAACACAGCAGATACTTGAGTTGCCTTAATAATTCGACGTATATCAGCAATTAATTCAAAGCGTACTTGTGTGTCGATATTTGAAAAGGGCTCATCAAGTAGCAATAAACTAGGCTTATAAGCTAATGCACGAGCAATAGCTACACGCTGCTGTTGGCCACCCGATAACTGATGCGGGAACCTGTCGGCACAGCCAATTAAATGTACCAGCTTAAGCATTTCATCAACGCGTTGCTGCTTTTGAGCTTTACTCATTTTACTAAGCCCAAATGCGATATTATTTGCCACCGTTAAATGCGGAAACAACGCATAGTCTTGAAACATCATGCCGATGTTACGGTGCTCAGGCGAGACAAACGATTGCTCATCACTCACTAATTTACCGTCTATAAAAATAGACCCTTGCTTAGCTTCAATTAAACCTGCAATCGCTTTTAACGTGGTCGTTTTGCCACACCCACTCGCTCCGAGTAGACAAACAATTTCATCTTTACCCACCGTTAAATCTAAATTGTGGATAACCTTTGTGCCGTTATAGTGATAGCTCACGCCTTGTAAAATTAAACTACTCATTTAACTACGCTGCTCCATAGAACGATTAATAAAATACAAAGGAATAAACCCAACAATAACAATAAATAATGCCGATATTGAAGCAAGCTCTAACTGCTCGTCACTCACATACTGAAATACATGAGTAGCTAAGCTTTCAAAATTAAACGGTCTGAGCAATAGCGCAGCTGGCAGTTCTTTCATGCACTCAATAAATACCAATAACGCAGCAGTAAGCAATCCTCTTCGCAGTAAAGGTAGGTGCACTAAACGCAGTGTTTGTCCTTGGCTTTTACCCATTGATTGGCTTGCCATATCAAGTGATGGGCTAATACGTAAAAAACTCGACTCAATTGCTCCGTGTGCAATGGCGTAAAACCTAACAATATAAGCAATAATAATAGTAAGAATGCTACCTGTAAGCAGCAAGCCAATATCTAAATTATACGGCTCGAGCGCTGTGTTAATGGTGTTCTCTAATAACGTAAGCGGTAATAAAACCGCAATAGCGAGTACTGTGCCAGGCAGCGCATAGCCTGTGCTTGCTAAACGCCCAGGAATAAGCGGATACGTTTGCTTTGCCACACGCTGATAAAAAACCACAAAAACACTCAACGTAATCGTTATTAGGCTCACAACCCCTGCCACTTTTAAACTTTGCCAAGCGTAACTAAAAAACTCTACATTCCATGCTTTATCAAAGTAGGTAATAGCGTAATTTATAAGTACTGCAATAGGAATTACAAACGCGATAAGTAAAATAAAGCTGCAAAATGCCGTTGAGAGCCAAGCTGACTTTCCTTTTAATACATAGAGAGATTCGCTATTTACACTTGATTGGCGCTCAAATACCGCTTGGTTACGACGACTAAAGCGCTCCGCCATTAATGCTAAAAATAACAGTAATAACATCACACCCGATATTTTAGCTGCCGCTGTAAGTGAGTAATAACCAAACCACGTATCGTATACGGCAGTCGTTAATGTACTTACGGCAAAATAACTCACTGTTGCAAAGTCAGCCATGGTTTCCATACTTATAAGCGCAAGAGCCGCCACAATAGCCCCACGAGAGAGCACCAAGCTTACTTTAAAAAAGCTTTGCCAAGGAGATAACCCCATTAACTGGCTAGCTTGCACTAATTTGAATGACTGCTCGCGAAGAGCCGTTTTAAAAATCAAAAATAAATACGGATAAAGTACCAAGGCAATCATAACGATGGCGCCGGGTAATGTACGTATATCAAAAAACCAATAGTCATTAGGCGATTGCCAGCCAAACCATTCTCTCAGCGCTATTTGCACCGGGCCCGCATAATCTAATAAATCAGTGTATACATAGGCAATAATATAGGTGGGCATAGCAAGGGGCAGCATAAGTGCCCATTCAAACTGTTTTTTACCCGGGAAACTACAGTAAGCCGTTAGCCATCCAAGTGGCAAAGCTATGGCGCAGCTAAGGACGCAAACACCTAAAACAAGCAATACGGTATTGGTTATGTAATCCCAAAGCACGGTATCCCACAGGTGAGAAAACACCTCAGAGCTACCTTGTAGAGATTCAAAAAGAAGAAAAAACAACGGGGCCGATAGAATTAAGCCAGTCGACCACGCAAAGAGCTGCCATTTAGACAGCTTAAATTTATTAGTCATTAAAGATCGAACTTCACCTCATCAATTAGCTTAAGCGCTAACGGACGATATTTACTAATCTCATCAAGTGGCAAGCTGTCTTCTTTAAAACTCCCCCAAGACGCAACCAAACTTGATAGTTCAACACCCGACTTAACTGGATACTCCATATTTAATGAGGCATACATGTTTTGTGCTTTGCTGTCGGTCATATATTCTATGAGCTTTAATGCATTTTCAGGGTTTTTAGCATATTTGGTAATAACCGCACCCGAAACATTTATGTGTGAGCCACGATTAGTTTGATTCGGAAAGTTAATATTTACGGCCTCAGCCCAACCTTTTTGTTCTTTATCTTCTAGCATTTTACCAAGGTAGTAACTATTACCTAATGCCAAGTTACATAAACCTTCTTTAACGGCTTTAACTTGAGCACGATCGTTACCTTGAGGTTTACGTGCTAAATTAGCCTTAACACCTTCAAGCCACTCTTTGGTTTGCGCTTCACCATGGTGTGCAATCATAGAAGCCACTAAACCTAAGTTATATGGATGTTTGCCAGAACGCGTACAAATTTGTCCTTTGTATTTAGGATCTGCTAAATCTTCATAAGTGAGCTTAGGTAACGCACCAATTCGCTCTTTTGATGAATACACATTACGCACTCGCTTAGTAAGCGCGACCCATTGGCCATCACCGTCACGAAAAGCTGCAGGCACGTTATTATTTACACTGTCACTTTTTATAGTTTGTGTTAATTTTAAATCTTCTAATTGAATAAGCGCACTAAAATTAGAGGTTAATACTAAATCGGCTTTACTATGTTTACCTTCACGTTTAACACGCTCAATTAACCCTTTTTTAGCAAAAACAACATTGGTTTTTATTCCCGTTTGTTTTGTAAAATCTTCTAAAATTGGCTGAATCAAAAACGGCTGACGAAAAGAATAGATATTAACAACGTCACTTGCAAAGGCTGGTGCCGATGCTGCTAATCCTAAAACAAGTGTAAATACTGTCTTCATTATTTCACCTAAATAATTGTTATTATCATCGAATTCTACCGCGCTCATTCAAAAAGTGCACACTTTAAATAAATGTAAATATGTAAATAACGCCCAAAAAGGAAATGCAGTGTAAGAGATGTCTCACGGATGTGACAGCTAATGAGTAATAATCAAGATAAAAAACACACAAAAACAACCTAAGCACCTGTATTAATTGAGCTTTCACATTATTACTATTGCGTAAATACTAATTGAATGTAGTTTTATCCCTATTTTAGTTGCTCTATTGCACTATAATTTACGCATCAACCAAGCAATGACGCTTATTGAGTAAAAGGAAATGGACTGCTTACTCAACCAACCAATGATTAGGTTACCAGGACAACACGGATTTTAGGACAGGCTCAGGATGAGTATCACAACGCAATGTTGTAAAAAGGACAGCGTCAGGAAGATGCGAAAAGGATAACAACACGGCTAAGTTGTTTAACAGGATGTTTAAGGAATAAATGGACAGGCCTTTAAGGCAACACAATGGATTGGTTAAAATAGGGATACACTAGGAAGTGTAATTAAGGATTTGGTAATAGTATTTACCCTACAGGATGTTTAGGAATTTAAGGATACAGGCCCGGATGGTCTACATTACATAGAACTAAAAAGTAATATAGTAATAAACATGGATTAGTAAAAATTGGAGTTGATTAAGTTCAATTGCAGGATGCAGAAAATTAGAAGATTCCGCAAGCGCGCCTAGAGATAGAGCGCGCTTTTCTTTGCCTAAAATTTGGGTTTAGTAAAGCTCTAAGCAACTACCACTAACTTTTGCAGGGTAATACTGCATCCCAGTTAATCAATATTAATACCTTCAAATACTTTATTAATATTTTAAATTTCGCTAAGTTTTTCATTAATTGCGCCGATAACTAAGTAACGCAAGGATCATAAATACTCAATGGATATGAATTTTAAAACGCCGCAAAGCAATACCTTTTTATGTAAAGTATCAGACGCAAGTACAGCAAAACCAATTGGTGTTTTTAGTGCCCAAACTCCCAACGAAAATCCGTATAAAGCTTTATTTAGCCCCAAAGGTTATAACTTTTTAAATATGCCAATGAGTGAGTTTAAAAACATACTTAACGTAATTATCCAGTTAGAAAGCGATATTTCTATTAGTAAATGGGGTGAGGGTTCTCGACCTGATGAATTTAGTTATCAGCTTAATAGAATAGCAAACGCTATTGCGACTACTCACTTTAAGGGAAAAACCGATATTAGCTGTTACTTTTTAAAGCGAGTCGAAGAGGCTAAGGATATGATTGGTGAGGACTGCACCTCGTTTATTCAGGCTCACAATAGCGTAAGCCAATTATATAATACGGTTTTACAATTAACATCTGAAGAAGGCTTCAGAGCAATTCAAAATAAAGCACTTGCTCACTTGAAAGAGCAGCAAGCTTTCGCTTAACTGCGTAAAACTATTCTTCTAGCGGTCGGCCTTTATTGCGCTTACCAAGCAAATACGCATCACGAAACTTAATAAAATGCTGTTCTAATTTAGAAGATGCATCCATTTCTCCCGCAAGCGCTAGCACCATAATAGCCACTTCAGCAGTGCCTAGTTGATGCGCATGAGGGGCAACACGTAATCGGTAATCAGATAGTTTATCAGCAGTAACAGAAAGTACAGGCAAGTTATCTAAGTATGGGCTTTTGCGAATCATTTTTTTAGCTTCACGCCAGGTACCATCTAAAAATATAAATAGCGGTTTTTTACCCTCTTCAATACTTATTTCGGTAATGGCCCTGCCCTCTTCTACATCTTCAGCAGGGAATACTACCATTGGCTGATATTGTGAATCGCTTATCAAAGCTAAAAGAGCGGGATTAGGGTCTGTTCTGTCCCACCTAAAGGCGTGGTTATCTGGCACTATTTCAGCAATTAAGCGCCCAGTATTAGAAGGTTTAAAACTTTCATTGTGATACATTAATAAGCACACAGCTGCTTTACAATCTGCATGCTCAACACCTTTACAAATACAGTAGTGCTTAGCTATTAAGCATTGCTCACAGCGATCTAATTTACCGCCTCGAGCATTAAACTCTCGACGGGATTCACTTATTTGTTGAGCGCGTAATGCTAAAACTGAGTTTTTCACTGTATTTACCTTCAATTAATTAAGCGCGCATTGTAACGACTTATCGCTATTTAATCTTATA
>NZ_PJBR01000071.1:0-26126 GCF_002863625.1 Pseudoalteromonas sp. MelDa3
TCACTCACATCAATATCCATCACGTAGGTCGGGCGAGCGTAGCGACTCCCGACGCTAAAGTTACAACAAAACCCTCAATATCCCAGTCGGCCAATACAGTAGCATTTGCTACGTGACTTTCTACTGCTGTGGGCACTATGACATCACCAGGTTTTAAATTGTAAAAAGTGAAATGTGCACAATTAATATACACTGACATCTACACCATCACGTAGGGCGGGCGAGCGCAGCGACTCCCGACGCTAGAATCACAACAAAAACCCTCAATACCCCATTCGGCCAATAAAGTAGCATTTACTACGTGACTCTCCACCGCTGTGGGTATCGTGACATTACGCAGGCTTCACATTGTAAAGAGCCTTGCTTTAACTATTCAGTAGCCTATTAGACATTCCCATTAGGTATATAGCCTTATTTACAGACACTAGTAAGCAATTAATTGGGTGGCACTATTGTGCGCTAAGTTTACCTAAGTGATTTACCGCGTTACATCTGTAACTAACTGTAGTTTTAGCGCGTGCAGAATAAATACACATACCTGATAATTATACTAATCGGCAATAATACCTAATCAATTTGGTGGATTGAACTTGACGTTAATTGCGTTAGAAATTTCTGATATACGATTGCATGGATACAGAAGGATGAGCAACTTAGGAGTAATTGGCGAGAACAACGAAATAAAGAAATTTTTGACCTCAAATAGATCATTTAACTAGGGAGATTGGCGTAAAATTTATTTTATTTTTATATTCTCTTGGTTCTAACTAACCACCTATATACGCCAATAAAGAACAATGCAGCAGGTCCAAAGCCACTCAGCACCCAAATGACTTTTAAAATGTTACCGCCAATGCTGCCGTCATGTAGAGGGTGTATCCAGTTTTTTATTTTACTAGCCGTACTTTGCTTATCTATATTAAACACGCTCTCTAACTTTCCTGTAAGTGCATTAACCTCTATATAGCTATGTGGAAAGCGATACGAAGGATCGTTTACAGTTTGAAATCTTAATCTGTAAATAGCATTTAAGTTTGATGGTGTTTCAATCCAAGCTAAACGCGTATTCGGTAATGCTTTTTCAGCTATTAATACCGCTTGTGATAAAGGAATATTGGTTTGTTTGCTCGGTTGAATTTGTGTTTTTGGTGGGGAGTTTATATCGCTAACTAGAGCGGTTAATATAGGATCTGTTTGTTTTGGAATAGCGAGCATAACACCTGTAACAGTTAAAGCTAGTAGCGGTATGCAGAAGGTTAAACCAATTAGTTTATGCCAGTCGTATAGCAAACCTATTTTAGAGCTACGAGATTTAAATTTTAGTGCCTTTACCCACTGCCCAGGCTTTGGAAACCAAGCAAAGAATCCAGAGATAATAAGAACTATTGAGGCTATGCCTATATAGCCAACAACGAGAGTGCCCGTTCCTCCTGTTAGTAATGAAAAATGTAAGTTGTACACCCAAGTTACTAAGTATTTTCCCCAATAGTTTTTACGTATTACTTTATCACTACTGCTAGATAGCCATACCATTAAGGGAGCAAAGCCTTGCTCTTTTGTTTCTATTGGATTGTAGTATCGCGCGGGAATTACTGAGTTTATACCTGTGTTTTCTAATCGCCATGGCCCTTGCTTTGAAGGGAAATTGGCTCTTAGCGTATTATATGCTTGCTCCCAATTAGGCGTTTTTATGTTTGTAGTAGCGTCATTTGCTGGATTTAGCAGTAAGTCTATTTGCGGATAGTAAACTAATACGGAGCCAGAAAGGCTAATAATAGTAAGTAAAACACCTACTGATAGGCCTAAGTATAAATGTAACCGCCTGAATGTTTTTCGCCATGAAAGCTTTAGTGTCATTAATTAAATAGCCGTAATGAGTAATGCAGGTTTATTGGGCATTAAGGAATGATTAATTACGCGGTATATTATATGGTTTTTGATATGAGTTGTGCGGCATTTTGTCGCACTTATTAAATTAGGTATTTAGAAAGTAAAACGCCAGCCCTTGGCTGGCGTTAAAATACAAGCTTGAAGCTTATTTAAGCTTTAGGTCCTGCATTTTTTATATCGTCTGATACGTCATACTTAGCAAAGTTTTCAGTGAAGTCTGCGGCAAGTTTTGCTGCATATTCATTGTACTTAGCTTTATCTTCCCACGTATTAATAGGATTAAGTAAGTTAGTATCTACACCTGGAACTGCTACCGGTACATCTAGGTTTAAAACATCAATGTGCTGAGTTTCAACACCCGCTAATTTACCAGATACGATTGCATCAATTACTGCACGAGTAGTTGGGATATCAAAACGTTTACCTGTGCCGTAAGGGCCGCCAGTCCAACCTGTATTCACAAGGTACACTTTAGCGCCAAACTCGCGTACACGCTTCATAAGAAGCTCAGCGTAAACACCAGCAGGGCGTGGGAAGAATGGTGCGCCAAAACATGTCGAAAATGTTGATTCAATATCGCTAGTAGAGCCAATCTCAGTAGATCCAACTTTTGCTGTGTATCCACTTAAAAAGTGAAAAGCAGCAGCTTCTTCGCTAAGTATAGAAACCGGTGGTAATACACCGCTTACATCACAGGTTAAAAATACAACAGCTTTTGGTTCGCCTGCGCGGTTTTCTACTTTACGTTTTTCAACGTGTTCAAGTGGATATGCTGCACGGCTATTTTGAGTAAGGCTAGTATCGTTAAAATCTGGAACGCCTTTTTCATCTAACACTACATTTTCTAAAATAGTGCCAAAGCGAATAGCATTCCAAATTACGGGTTCATTCTTTTGTGACAGGTCGATACATTTAGCATAACAACCGCCTTCAATATTAAACACGCTTCCAGGTGCCCAGCCGTGCTCGTCATCACCAATTAGAAAGCGAGTAGGGTCTGCTGAAAGTGTTGTTTTACCCGTACCAGATAAACCGAAGAATAATGCTGTATCGCCTGCTTCACCAACATTAGCAGAACAGTGCATTGGTAATACACCTTTTGCTGGTAGTAGGAAGTTTTGTACAGAAAACATCGATTTTTTCATTTCACCGGCGTAGCGCATACCTGCTAGTAATACTTTACGCTGTGCGAAGTTAATAATAACGGTGCCATCGCTATTTGTGCCATCACGTTCTGGCTCACATACAAACGAAGGAACGTTCATTACTTGCCATTGTGGTAGGTTTGAGGCGTTATAGTTTTGCGGTTCGATAAACATGTTTTTGGCAAAAATATGGTGCCACGCTGTTTCTGTAGTTACAACTACAGGTAGATAATGCTCAGGGTCTGCGCCAACTTCTAGGTGAGAGGTGAAGTGGTCATTACTTTGAACATGTGATTCTACGCGAGCCCATAATGCGTCAAATTTGTCTGCATCAAATGGACGATTAACGTTGCCCCATTGAATATCATCTTGAGTTGTTGTTTCTTGTACAATAAAACGATCTTTTGGTGAACGACCAGTTCGTTTTCCTGTAATTGCAACAAAAGCACCATTTGCGGCTAAAGTACCTTCGCCACGGCGGATCGCATGCTCGACAAGTTCAGCTGCGGTTAAATCGACAAAACGTGTAGCGCCTGTAGTCATGTTTATACCTAACTATGTGTGAGAGTTTGAACGGATAGCTCTGGGGTTATCAGTGCCCTTAAACTGAAATTATAGTAACAGAAGGTTTTAAGATATTCGAGCCCGTAAAGCCTCTAAAAACACATATATTTAAGAAAAAACATGAATAATTTCAATGATACCGGTGTCATGAAATTAGCAGAAAAGATGACACCGGTATCATCTTTTTATAATATAAAACCGCATATTTTGCGGCTTTAATTACTATATATAGATGAAGCTGAACATTTAGTTGAAAATGCTTTTTATGTCTTGCTCGTTAAAAACATACTCTTTTAAACAGTAATGACAGTTAATATTAACAGACCCTTTTTCAGCTACGTCTTTGAGTAGTTCTTCTTGTCCAATATTAACAAGTGCAGTAATTGTTTTATCACGACTACAACCACATTTGAATTTAATAGCTTGAGGTTCAAATACGCGAGGATTATCTTCGTGATAAAGGCGTGTAAGGACAGTATTAGCATCAAGGTGTAATAGTTCTTCATCTTTAATGGTGTTACTTAATGCTTCTAGGTGTGCAAAGTCTTCAATTGATTTTTGTTTATCAACTGGGAGTACTTGTAAAAATAGACCACATGCTTTTGCGCTACCTTCTGTTGTGTCGGTTGCAAACCAAAGGCGTGTTTTTAATTGCTCTGACTGCTCAAAGTAACTTTCGATACATTCACTCAGAGTATCATGCTCTAGCGGAACTATACCTTGGTAACGTTCACCTTTACTTGGTGTAATAGTGATCACCATATAGCCTTGGCCAATAAGCTCTTTTACAGTTGTGCCCGTAATTTCGCTTTGCAGGCGTGCAATACCACGCATGTTTTGTTTATCATCACCATTTATAACTGCATATTTAACTGGTCCATCACCTTGAAGCTGTACTGCAATTTCACCTTCAAACTTTAAAGTGGCGGTTAATAAACAGGTTGCAACAAGTAACTCACCTAGTAATGCTTTAACAGGGTCTGGGTAATTATGGTCGGCAATCATTTCATTATAAGCATTCTCGATTTGTACGAGTTCGCCACGAACATCTAGTTCGTTGAATAAATAACGGTGAAGTAAATCTTGTTGCATGAGCGGCTATACCTAACTTGATTTCATTTTTAAAAGTTCGCGTCTTTGCTTTTTATCCGGTTTTTTATCCGGATGAGGAGCAAAAAAGCTGTTATTTTTGCGTGCGATGCTGTTTTCTTCGCGTTTAGCAATACTTGCATCAGATTCTTGATACATGGTCTGTGCAATGGGGGCGCTTTGACGTTTTTCAAGCACTGAGAGTATAGTTATCAGCTTTTCATCTACGCCCTGAGCTAGTTTTACTTTTGCGCCAACGTCTACTATTTTACTCGCTTTTGTACGTTGGCCATTATAATGTACTTTGCCGCCTTGCACCATTTCGCGTGCAACTGCGCGAGTTTTATAAAATCGCGCAGCCCATAACCATTTATCTAATCGAACTTTTAACCCATCTACAGGGTCTGAGCTGGTATTAGCATTACTTTTTTTACTCATAAGGCATTTCCCCACGTTTTTATAGCTTAAAATTTATCATGAAATCATCGTAGGATGAAGGTATTACAACGGCAGTTTACTTTTTGTACTGTTATGTAAAGTTAATTTAATCTGTTTACAAAGTTTAATATTAGTGTGCTTGTTGAAAGAAAAATGAAAGGGTACTATGGGTACGCGCTAACGCAGTAAATTAAAATAAGAACACTATTTATGGAACAGCACATCCAACAACTAAAACAATTTTTAACTCGTTTACC
Source organism: Pseudoalteromonas sp. MelDa3 (assembly GCF_002863625.1). NCBI lineage: Bacteria > Pseudomonadati > Pseudomonadota > Gammaproteobacteria > Alteromonadales > Pseudoalteromonadaceae > Pseudoalteromonas > Pseudoalteromonas sp. MelDa3. The sequence continues at coordinate 5,384 of NZ_PJBR01000071.1, forward strand.
GCATGCTAAGTTAAGTGCATTAGTGACACTGTTAGTTGTTGTTTATCTTGCATTTTTATTATCAAAACTTGTTTGGCTTTTGTGGCCAAAACCACCAGTAACTCTACTTACCCCTACTCATTATGCTAACCAGTCATCTGGTGCGAGTAACAACTCAGCGCAGCATATTATTGAGCAATTTTTATTTGGTAAAAAAACTGTAACAAACAACAATAATACTGCAAAGCAATCGCAGGTAATAAATAATGCGCCAGAAACGCGCTTAAGTATCAATTTAACCGGTATCGTAGCGGTTAATAACGATGACAAAGCAGGTATCGCAATTATTGAATCACAAGGTAAGCAAGTAAGCTATCTTGTTGATGAAGTAGTATCGGGTACGCGTGCTGAAGTTGCACAAATATTGCCGGATCGTATTATTTTGAGTGTTAATGGACGCTTTGAAACATTAATGCTTGATGGACTCGATTTCAGTAAGAAGGTGTCTATGCCAGTACTCGCTGCGCGTGATGATTCTGAAATGGGTCCGCAAAAATTAGAACCAAGTGATCTACAAATAGATGCCACTGCAGATCCGGACGTTAAAGAAGCAATTATAGAAACACGTGAAGAGTTACTCGAAGAGCCGGGCAAGCTATTTGACTATATACGTGTTTCACAAGCCATGAATGATGGTGAGCTAATTGGATATCGCTTAAGTCCAGGTAAAGAGCCTGAGCTATTTAAGCAAATGGGTTTAAAAAATAACGATTTAGCCATTTCTATAAATGGCTATCAATTAACAGATTTAAAACAGGCTATGTCAGCTATTAATGAGCTGCGTAATAGTACAGATGCCAATATCACTATAGAACGTGATGGTGAACAAATTGATGTGCAATTTAGTCTGCAATAATTTAGCTTTGGAGTTTTAATACGATGGTTCAGGTGCTACACCTCAAAAAAATTAAAAAAGGGTTAGCTAAGTACGCAGCACTTTTTTTGGCGGCAAGTATTTCTTTGTCTGTTTCTGCTGTTGAATATGCTGCTAACTTTAAAGGAACTGATATCAACGAGTTCATTAATATTGTTGGTAAAAACCTTAATAAAACAGTCATTATTGACCCTAACGTGCGCGGAAAGGTAAATGTTCGCAGCTATGAGTTAATGGACGAGGCACTTTATTATCAGTTCTTCTTAAATGTATTGGAAGTTTATGGCTACTCAGCTGTTGAAATGGACAATGGCATAATTAAGGTAGAAAAAAGTTCAGACGCTAAAAAATCAAATGTGCCACTTATTGACGAAGGTAGTGAAGCTAGCGGCGACATGATGATTACGCGTGTTGTACGTGTTAAAAATGTAAGTGTGCAGGAGCTTGGTCCTCTAGTTCGTCAATTTAGCGATCAAAAAGATGGTGGCCACGTTGCTAACTTTAATGCGGCTAACGTAATGATGCTAACAGGTCATGCTGCATCGGTTAATCGCTTAGTTGAGATTATTCGCTCTGTTGATCAAGCGGGTGACAAGCGTGTAGACATCGTTAAGCTAAAATATGCGACGGCAGATGATGTTGTCTCTGTGGTAGACAATATTTATAAAGACAGCGGTAAAGGCAGTGTGCCTGAATTTTTAATTCCAAAAGTTGTGGCTGATGGCCGAACTAATAGCGTTATTGTAAGCGGTGAAGGCCAAGCCCGTACACGTGCTATTGAACTAATTAAGCGCTTAGATGGTGAGCTAGAAAGCCAAGGTAATACTAAGGTGTTTTACCTAAATTATGCTAAAGCTGAAGATTTGGTCAAAGTATTGCAAGGTGTTAGTAAGTCACTTGTTGATGATGCGCAAGGCGGTACTACTAAGACCCGTAGCAGAAGCAATAATGAAAGCAGTATAGAGTCTCACCCTGACTCAAACTCATTAATTATTACCGCACAGCCAGACACAATGCGATCACTTGAATCGGTAATTGAACGCCTTGATATTCGCCGTGCCCAAGTACTGGTTGAAGCGATTATTATTGAAGTAATGGAAGGCGACGGGGTTAACTTAGGCCTGCAGTGGATTTCTGAGCAGGGCGGTATGTTGCAGTTTAACAACGGCACTACGGTTCCCGTTGGTTCATTAGCTGTTGCTGCAGAGCAAGCACAAGATACAACTGTAACTAAAACTATCATTGGTACAGAAACTGGAACCGTTACTAGTTATGACGAAACGACTGAGGGTGACTATGATGCGCTTGCTTCATTGCTAAGTGGCATTAATGGTTTAGCGCTGGGCGTTGTTAAAAATGATTGGGGCGCAATTATTCAGGCTGTTGCCACTGATACAAATTCAAATATTTTGGCTACCCCTTCTATTACTACAATGGATAACGAAGAAGCCTCTATTTTAGTCGGTCAAGAAGTACCTATTATTACAGGCTCACAAACAGGCAGTAACAATGCTAACCCATTTCAAACAGTTGAGCGTCAAGAAGTCGGTATTAAGCTGGTAGTTACGCCACAGATTAATGATGGTTCAGCAGTACAGCTTACTATTGAGCAAGAAGTATCGAGCGTAAGTGGTGCAACTGCGGTTGATATTTCAGTAAATAAGCGTTCAATTAAAACAACTGTTATGGCCGATGATGGCGGTATGGTTGTACTTGGCGGTTTAATTGACGAAGACGTACAAGAAAGTGTTTCTAAGGTGCCGTTATTAGGCGATATCCCTATTTTAGGACACCTGTTTAGATCAACAAATACAACGCGCCGTAAGCGTAATCTTATTGTGTTTATTCGCCCAACCATTATTCGTGATGGTGTAAGCATGAATAAGTTAAGCTTTAATAAATATAACTTTATTCGTGGTGAGCAGTTTAAACAAAAAGAAGACGGTATTGAATTAATGCCAATGACTGATACGCCTATTTTACCTGAGTGGAATGACGAATTAGTACTTCCCCCTACGTATGAAGAGTCTCTGCGTAAACAAAATGCACAAGAGCGTAAAGATGACTAATGCGATTCAAGAGATAAACCAAGATGTGGTTCATCCTAAAACGCATAATCAGGATGAGCTATTAACGAGTGATGTGTTAGTTGAGTTACCAGCAAAGCGTTTGCCGTTTTCCTATGCAAGACGTGCAGGTGTGTTGCTTGGTAAAAACAAAGATCACCGTATAGTTTACTACCGTGGTGAGCTAGACGTGGAAGTACTATTAGAAGTACGCCGTATCGCAGGCCATGGTTTTACACTTGAGCAATTGGCTGATGATAAATTTGAGCTATTGCTTGAAGCGTCATACCAACGTGATAGCTCTGAAACACAACAAATGATGGAAGATATTGGCAACGAGGTTGATTTATTCTCACTTGCTGATGAACTTCCGCAAACTGAAGATTTACTAGCTGGTGACGATGATGCGCCAATAATCAAGCTTATTAACGCCATGCTAAGTGAAGCGATTAAAGAAGGGGCTTCTGATATTCATATCGAAACCTTCGAACAAGAGCTTGTTATTCGCTTTAGGGTCGATGGCGTGCTTAAAGAAGTACTTAAGCCTAATCGTAAACTTGCATCGTTACTTGTGTCTCGTATTAAAGTAATGGCTAAGCTTGATATAGCCGAAAAACGCATTCCACAAGATGGCCGTATTAGTTTGCGTATTGCCGGGCGTGCAGTTGATGTGCGTGTGTCTACAATGCCATCGAGCTTTGGTGAGCGTGTAGTACTGCGTTTACTTGATAAAAACAACGCGCGTTTAAACCTTGAAGATTTAGGTATGACCGCAGATAACCGTGCATTGTTTTCAGATTTAATTAGTAAACCCCACGGCATTATTTTAGTAACAGGGCCAACGGGCTCTGGTAAAAGTACCACTCTATATGCTGGTATGAGCCAAATTAACTCACGCGATCGCAATATTCTTACCGTTGAAGATCCGATAGAGTACGAAATTCCAGGCATTGGGCAAACACAAGTTAATGCAAAAGTTGATATGACATTTGCACGTGGTTTACGTGCAATATTACGCCAAGATCCTGATGTAGTAATGGTGGGTGAAATACGCGACCTTGAAACTGCGCAAATTGGTGTTCAAGCGTCACTTACCGGCCACCTTGTTATGTCTACTCTGCATACTAATACCGCATCGGGTGCAATTACACGTATGGAAGATATGGGTGTTGAACCATTCTTACTTTCATCGTCGTTACTCGGTGTGTTGTCGCAACGCTTAGTCCGTACGTTATGTAATACCTGCAAAGAAGGTCACACGGCTGATGAGCATGAATGCCAGCTGTTAGGGGTTCCTTTTGAAAGCCAACCGACAATTTATCGAGCAGTAGGGTGTGAAGAGTGTAACTTTAATGGCTATCGTGGTCGTACGGGTATTCACGAGTTACTTGTAGTTGATGAAACAATACGCGAAATGATTCACAACGGTAAAGGCGAGCAAAGCGTAGAGAAATACATTCGTAAGCGCAGCCCAAGTATTCGCCAAGATGGTTGTAGCCGTGTACTTGTAGGTAAAACAACACTTGAAGAAGTATTGCGTGTTACCCGTGAGGAAGGTTAACTATGGCGGCGTTTGAATACCGTGCCTTAGATGGCCGAGGTAAAGAAAAAAAAGGCATTTTAGAAGCCGATACAGCTAAACAAATTCGCCAAACTTTACGTGATCAAAAACTTACGCCGCTTGAAGTTGTCCCTGCGGCGCAAAGTGATAAACAAGTCAAAGGCGAAAAAGCCCCTTTACTCGGTGGCTTTTTTAAGCCGACAATTTCAACCTCAGACTTAGCATTAATTACAAGGCAATTAGCAACACTTATTCAATCGGCACTTCCTGTTGAAGGCGCTGTTATGGCGGTTGCTGAGCAATGCGAAAAGCCGCGTTTAAAGCGTATGCTTATGTCGGTACGCTCAAAAGTGGTTGAAGGTTACACACTTGCCGATGGTCTTAGTGAGTTTCCTCATGTTTTTGACGACTTATATCGTGCAATGGTAGCCGCAGGCGAAAAGTCGGGTCACCTTGACCAAGTACTTAATCGTTTAGCCGACTATACCGAGCAGCGCCAACATATGCGTAGCCAAATAACTCAGGCTATGGTTTACCCCATTATATTAGTGGTATTTGCAATTGGTATTGTGTCGGTATTACTGGGCACCGTAGTACCAAAAATATTAAAAACGTTTGAAAAAACGAAACAAGTACTTCCTTGGACAACCGAATGGGTTATGGCAGGCAGCCATTTTGTGCAAAATTATTGGTTTATTAGTTTAATAGCGATTACAGCTATAGCCATTGGTATTAAGCATGCACTTAAGCAGCCTAAAATACGTTTTTGGTGGGATGACCGAGTGCTACATATGCCAGGTATAGGTAAAGTGGCTCGTGGTATTAACACCGCACGTTTTGCGCGTACTTTAAGTATTTTATCGTCAAGCTCGGTACCATTGCTCGAGGGGATGCGTATCTCGGGTGGCGTATTAATCAACGAAAAAATTAAAAAAGCGGTTGCAGATGCATCCGATAGAGTGAGTGAGGGTGCAAGCTTAAGAGCTGCACTTCAGCAAACTAAGTTGTTTCCACCAATGATGCTGCATATGATAGCAAGTGGTGAAAAATCAGGTGAACTAGAGCAAATGTTAGAGCGTGCTGCAAATAACCAAGATCGCGAATTTGAGAGCATGGTTAATGTATCGCTTAAACTACTAGAGCCTGCGATGATCGCCTCAATGGCGGTTATTGTATTATTTATAGTAATGGCAATATTGCAGCCAATAATGGCGATGAATAAAGCTGTTGGACTTTAAGTTAGAATAAACTTTTAAATATATTAATGGTTTTACCTAAACCATTTTTACTTAATGTTTTTAGAATAATGAGGTAATTACGTGAATAAACAATCAGGTTTTTCTTTACTAGAAGTGATGGTGGTACTGGTTATCATCGGAATGATTATGTCAATTGTTGCACCTAACATTATGGGTCAGCAAGAAGAGGCTGCTATCGATAAAGCGCATCTAGATATTCAACAATTAGAAGATGCAATGAGCTTATACAAGCTTAAAAATAAGAGCTACCCAAGCACAGAGCAAGGTCTTGAAGCGCTAGTTACTCAAACAAGCATTGAACCGGTTCCAAAACGTTTCCCTGACGGTGGTTTTATTAATGAATTACCAGAAGATCCATGGGGTAATCTATATCAGCTAATTAGCCCAGGTGAAATTGGCAAGTTTGATATTTTTTCTATGGGCCCAGATGGTGAAGTAGGTACTGATGATGATATCGGTAACTGGGACGAAGAAAAACAATAATGCTTAAGTACACTGCTTTGTATGAACATGTTAATTCTAGAGGCTTGCTATGAAAGCAAGCCTTAAGCAGCGCCATGCAAAAAGCAGAGGCTTTAGTTTAATAGAAATTTTAGTGGTATTAGTGATCATCGCTTTTGCTACAAAAATGGTGGTATATAGCTTAGAAGGCGGTGCTGAGGAAGAGTTAGATACTCAAGCATTAAGGCTGCATACCACCATTAACATGGCATCGGAATTTGCCATTTTAAACCAAGTTGAATTGGGCTTATTAGTAGAAGAAAATACGTTAGAGTATTTAGTTTTCGATGGTGAAAAGTGGATTACCTTTGACCGTGAAGATCTTTTTAAACCAATAGAGTTAGATGAAAGATTAAAGCTCACGCTTAACTTAGAAGATTTAGCGTGGGCGCAAGATAACCTCTTAGAGCAATCTAACTGGCGCGAGCTTATGAGTGGCGGCGATGAAGACAGCTTACTTGAGCTTAAAAAGTTGAAAATCCCACAAGTACTTATTTTGTCATCAGGTGAGGTAAGCGCGTTTCAACTTATATTAGAGTTAAAAGAGCAAAGCGAACCTGTGTATTACATTGAAGGTGAATTTGCTGCACCAGTAAACTTTCGCCGAGAGCCAGAATAATGAAGCGCACTAAAGGGTTTACCTTATTAGAGGTATTAGTGGCATTAAGTATTTGTGCCATGGCGGGTATAGCTGCAATGCAAGCAACAAGCGAGCACATACACCACTTAACGACTATTGAAGAGCAAACCTATGCATCTTGGGTCGCCGAAAACGTTATTATTGAACAGCGTACTAAAGGCGAACAATGGCAAGGTAAAAATAACCTTAAAGGCAGCGAAGTAATGGGCGGTGTTGAATGGTTTTGGCAGCAAGAAGTAACAGCCACTGCTGACAAAAGCTTTGTTAAGTTAACCATAAATGTTTTTACGGATGAAAAATATGAGCATTCGGCATATGAGTTATCAACGTATCTCAATAAAGGCAAAAAGTAAGTGAAGCAGCGTGGGTTTACATTACTTGAAGTTATGGTAGCACTGGGTATTTTAGCTTTTGTTATTATTGCTACTCATCAAATACTAGAGACGACAACAAGAGCAAAAGATGCCTCCGATGAAAAAATTGCTGAGTTAAATGGGTTGCAAACAACATTTAGGTTAATGGATCAAGATTTTAGCCAAATGACTAAACGTGCAGTACGAAACGAATCTGGTGATGTTCAAGAACAATACTTACTTGCTGGTCGTTACGTTTTAGAAAGCCAATACGATGGTATTGCGTTTGTACGAGATGGCTGGATAAATCCAATTAATTTATTGCCACGTTCAGAACTACAAGCCGTTGGTTATAGAGTGATAGACGATAACCTTGAGCGTGTTTATCGGGTTTATGTTGATCAGCTTGATAATATGGAACCGCGAGTTCAACGTGTACTAGAAAATGTTGAAGAGCTTAAGTTTGAGTTTTTGGATGATAAAAACGAATGGCAGGAACAGTGGGAAATTAAAGCTCTCCCTAAAGCGGTTGCTGTTACTTTGCAACAAATAGAAGCAGAGCCAATTCGTCGTGTATTTTTAGTTCCTGGGCAAGGCAAAGTTGTTGCTACACAAAGTACGGATGTGAATAATGGTTAAGCAGCAATCATCGCGCGGCGCAGCACTTGTTATTGTTTTGTTTATTGTGGCATTAGCGGCTATTTTAGCAGTAGAAATGAGTGCTAATTTAATGGTTCAAGTGCAAAAAAGTACTAATTTGCAAGGTCATCAGCAAGCTAAATGGTATGCCTACGGTGCAGAAGAGCTTGCTATTAAAGGGCTAATACAAAGTAAAAAAGATGATGCTGATAAAACAACACTTGATCAAGTTTGGGCAACTCAAGGTGATGCTTCATACCCTGTTGATAACGGCACGTTAAGTGGCAAAATTACTGATTTACAAGCATGTTTAAATTTAAATGCTTTAGCCATAGCGCCAGAAGAAAATAGCGCAAGTAAAACAAACCCTGCACATAAAGCACTATTTGCATTACTTGAAAACATTGAAGATTTACCTGCTGATGAATCAGAAGAGACAATGGCAGATAGCGTATTTGATTGGCTTGACGAGGACAGTATTACATATCGCTCAGGCGCAGAAGAAGACGAGTATTTATCACGAGATTTTCCGTATATGACAGCCAATAGTTTATTTGCATCAACATCGGAATTACGCTTGGTTAAGGGCTTCAACCCATTAGTGATGGAAAAAGTACTGCCATATGTATGTGTAATACCAGGCAGTACGCTTTTATCTATTAACGTAAATACATTAATCCCAGAGCAAGCACTTATACTCAGTGCCTTAATAGAAAGCTTGAGCTTATCTGGTGCAGAGGCTGTGATAGGTGCAAGACCGCAAACTGGCTTTGACACCATTGATGAATTTTTTGAACAGGTGAAGCAACAAGGCGGTACTAATACCGACTCAGTCAAAAGTTTATTTAGTATTAAAAGCGAATATTTTAAATTACAAACGCAGGCAAATTTTGTCGACCTGCGTTTTTCGATGACCACATTACTGCACGCTAAAGACGGTGACGTAACGATACTGGCGCGAAAATTTGGAGGCGTACAGTGACAGAAATACTGTTGATCCGCACGGGTCAAACCGAGCAAGAATTGCTTAATTGGTTAATTTACTCACCACAAGAACAAGAAATAATAGCCAGTGGCGAGTTACCAAATGCAGAGCATTTAAGTGAGCTAAGCGAAAAAGCACTTACCCGAGAAGTTGTTGTGTTGTTACCAAGTGATCAAGTGCAATTAAAAATGGTCGCTTTGCCAACAAAATGGAATCGCAAGCTTGAGCAAGCATTGCCATACATGCTTGAAGAAGATATAGCATGTGACGTAGATGAACTGTTTATAGCAGTAGCGCAGCCGACAATGCTTGGTGAGCAACATGCAATTCGTGTAGCAATGACAGACCGTGAATGGTTTGAACAATGGCTCGCATTATTTGTAGAGCATAATCTATCAGTATACAGAATATTACCCGATGCTTTGTTGTTACCGCTTGCAGATGATGGCGCAGTCACCGCTATCGAGCTCAATAACCAATGGTTATTTAAGCAAGGGCAATGGCATATTGGTGCGGTTGAATCTAGTTGGTTAAATGGCTACTTAACAGCCATGGGTAATCCTGATATTAAGCATTTTAGCCCAGCTAGTCAGTTTCCAGAAAGCGTTAACTTACAAGCGCAAACAAGTGAGTACGACTTACCTCTAGCATTATTTGCAAAGCAGTTAGATAGCGTTAATTTTAACTTACGCCAAGGTATGTATCAGCTTAAAAAGCAAAGCGCCTTATGGTGGGGTTACTGGAAAGGCGCCGCAATTATAGCAAGTGTTGCATTGGTTTCTACGATTACAATAAAAGCTATTGAGTTACACCAACTTAATACACAAGTAGAATTAGCTAAAGCTCAAGTAGTCGACAGATACCAAAAAGCATTTCCAGGAACTAAAGTTCGCCCCAATCTAATTAAAAGCCAAATTAAAGGCGCGTTAGATAAAGTGCAAGGCTCAAGTGAGTCGGGCTTTTTAGACTTAACGACTAATTTGGTTGATGTATTTTCGCAAGTTAGCGAATTTACACCTGAAACACTTCGTTATGACAAACGTCGCAATGAGCTGCGCATTCGTGCACGCGCTAAAGACTTCCAAACTTTTGGTAAAGTAAAAATCATACTTGAAAAACAAGGTTTAACTGTTGAGCAAGGGTCTTTAAATAATGACGGTGATTATGTCGTTGGTGAAATTAAACTGCGAGGTGCAGTATGAAAAAGCAGTTAATGCAACAATGGCGCTCGCTTAAAGAGCAAGAACAACAATTGGTAATGGTCGCTGGTGGCGTGTTTATTATTTTTGTTTTAGTAATGGGAATATTTCGACCATTAAATAATGCGATAGAAAAGGCACAGCAATCTCAAATTAAACAACAAGAGCTATTAGCTTGGGTTGATGACAGTATTGTTAAACTAAAGGCTGCGGGTAACACCAGTGTTGCTAGCAATGCAAACTTAAGCCAAATTGTTAATTCTACACGTGGGCGCCATCAAATAAGTATTAGTAAAATGCAGCCAAGTAGTGATTCGCTACGTTTGACGCTCGACTCTGTAGAATTTAATCAGTTAATAGAGTGGTTAGATGAGCTAGTGAATCAGCACGGCTTAAAAATTGAAAACTTAGATTTGAGCCGCGATGATAAATCAGGCTATGTGCGTGTAAGCCGTTTAGTATTAGAGAATTAATTAATGAAAAAAATAATAACGTTATCGGCTGTCTTTTTAATTAGTTTTATTGTGTTTTGTATTATTAAATTACCAGCACATATTGCACTAGATATAGCAAAACCGTACTTTCCAAAGCAATTAGAAGTAGGCCAAACTGTAGGCACTGTTTGGCAAGGTCAAATGATGCAAGTTCGTTTTGATGGTGAACAGTTAAATAATGTGCGCTGGGACATTGCTGGCTGGAAGTTATTTACAGGCAAGCTAAATGCGAGTGTGAAGTTTGGTAATGCACGAGAGCGTAGTGATATCTCGGGTTATGCTGATGTAAGTTATGGGCTTTTTAATCAAGAAGTTAAAGTGACTGACGGCCTAGTGCGCTCAACAGTAGAGCGTGCAATGCAGCGCGTGCAGCTTCCCCTACCTGTAACCGCTAAAGGGCGTGTAATTTTAGAACTTGATGAATACAGCTCAGGTGCACCTTATTGTGATTCACTAAAAGGTGAAATAGCGAGCCCTAATATTGACGTGCAAGGCTTAAATGGGTGGTTTAATATTGGCCCTCTGGCTGGTAAGTTAAGCTGTAAGTCGGGCGATATTGCTATATTAATTGACCCAGATAATACGCTTGGCCTTGAGGCAGATGCTACACTTAAAGCTAATTTCGACTTTAGTGTGGCAGGTTATGTAAAACCAGATGCTAGCTTACCTAAAGATGTACATGATGCGGTTAAATTTTTAGGCCGACCAGATAGCCAAGGTCGTTACCCGCTCAACTTTTAATGTTTGAATATAAAGAGTTTTAATGCAAATACCCCAATTTACTGAGCTGCACGCAAAGCAGCTCAGCACATTTTTAAATACCCAATCTCAAGCAATGACCCTTCAACAAAGCCAAGGCTATTTATTTGGCGTTATTTGTTCGCCCAATCCATTAGATGTGCATGAGTGGCTTGAGCAGATATTACCAAATACAGCTAATGATTTAGATGAAGAAATACTTTTCTTGTTTATGGCGCTATATCATAAAATTAGTGAGCAAGTATTTGAAACTGGATACAAATTGCCTAACACATTTGATGCTGAATTTTGTAAGTCATGGAGTAAAGGCTTCTTAGTTGCAACCAAAGCTTACGCAGAGCCTTTGTTAAATGCACCGCAATTAGACACTGACTTTAAACAAGCATTAGAAAGTGCGTTAAGTACATTAAGCTTTTTTGCACTCGACCAGCTTGCAATAGCTCAGATTGCCAAACAAAATAACATGACTATAGAAGCCTTGTGTCAGTACCAATATGAATCAATGGGTGACTTTGCATTGGGGTTTGCTGAACTAATTGAAGTGGTCGCAATTAATAGCGGTTTGATAACCGACGAGAGTTGGGAAGAGTAATTATTAATACCAGGCGCTTAGTTTAATCTAAGTGCCTAGCTCTAATATAATATCCGTACAGCCTTGTTTGCACTTTACTACGCCTTTACCAGGTTCACTGGTGGCTAAATTAAGTGTTAAAACCCCATTACACTTCTCACACTTTAACGTTTTGCCTTGTGCTAATTGCTTGAGCATATTGCGTTGTTTATGAAATGAGTCGCTTGCTTTTTTATTTAATCCTGAAAAATCCACTACTTTGCTCGCTTTTGCTCTAATGCTTCAGTCACTATTTTACATACCGTATTTAAACGATCGCCATAAAAATAAAGGTTTAAGTCACGTTCACGACAATAACGTAGGTGAAATAACTGAACAGAGTCATCTGTTGTAAACGTTTTTTCTACGTACTCACCCTCAGATTCAGACAATTTAAGTTGAGTGCTGATTCTATTTTTAGCCATATTTGCAGCAGGGCTTCTGTTAACCTTACTTGCATCACTTAAAAAACCAATGCCTTCACCTAATAACCTTTCGCGAGGTTCTTTTATAAGCGGATGATCGATTGTAAAAAAGGCAAGGATCACAACTACCAAAATAATAAATTTTTTCATGGATACGTAAACCTTGATCTAAGTAGGGTTGAATTACCATGCAGTGTAATAAACTGCATTTTAAAAGCAAGTAACTGGGATGAATAAATTATTAGCGATCTATGCCAGTAATTTTAACCAACATTGTTATAATGGTTAACAGCAGTCAGATATTTCTGAAATATCTGAAAGTATTCGAGAAGGCAATTTATTAAAGTAAATCTGCCTAGCAAGTAACTTGCTAGCTTTAAGTATAGAGTACTTGAGTATTGCTGGATTTTTATTTCCAAGCGGCGTTGAGGAACTTCGATGGACAAGCAAATTAAAGTAAAGAATATCCCTGTAGAGGTGAAAATCCAAAAACCGGATTTAAGCCGTCAAGATGATAGGTTCAATCCCCGAAATCGTATTTATGTGCGTGCCGTAAAAGGCCTACATCAATTACTTAGGCAGCGCATTGGCTTTTTAGGCCTACTTGCGTTTATGTTACTTCCTTGGATTAATTTTAACGGCCAGCAAGCAGTGCTGTTTGATCTAATTGGTCAAAAATACAATATTTTTGGTTTAACGCTATGGCCTCAAGATTTTACCATATTAGCGTTTATTTTTATGCTGGCAGCATTTGCGCTGTTTTTAGTGACCACCTTCTATGGACGGGTGTGGTGTGGCTACACATGTCCGCAAACTGTTTGGACCTTTATTTTTATTTGGTTTGAAGAAAAGCTTGAAGGCACAGCTAATCAGCGTAAAAAACTCGATCAACGACCCATGAATTTTGATAAGTTTTGGCGTAAAACGGCAAAGCATACTAGTTGGGTATTGTTTTCGTTATATACCGCCATTTCTTTTGTGGGTTACTTTACGCCAATCAGAGAGTTACTTCCTGATTTTGTAACGTTTAACGTGGGTGGTTATGCACTAGTCAGTATTATTTTCTTTGCTGCGTGTACCTATGGTAATGCCGGTTGGATGCGTGAAATTATGTGTTTACACATTTGCCCTTACTCACGTTTTCAATCAGCTATGTTTGATAAAGATACATACACTGTAACGTACGACGAAAGCCGTGGTGAAAGCCGTGGTCCTCGTTCACGTAAAGTAGATCATGAAGATTTAGAGCTAGGCGACTGTATCGACTGTAACCTGTGTGTTCAAGTGTGCCCAACAGGTATTGATATTAGAAATGGGCTGCAAGCTGAGTGTATTAACTGTGGTGCATGTATTGATGCGTGTGATGGCGTAATGGATAAAATGGAATACCCGCGTGGACTTATTTCATATACGACAGAGCGAAACCTCGAAACCCCAGAAAATAAAACGAATCCGCTACGAGCTAAAATCATTGGTTACACGGTCATACTTGTTGTGCTTACGGGAGCACTTGTAGCTAATATAGCGCTGCGTAAAACAATGGACTTTGATATCATTCGTGATCGAAACCAATTATATCGTGTCGATTTTGATGGTTTAGTGGAGAACACCTATACATTAAAGGTAATTAATAAAGCGCAGTACGAGCAAACCTTTAATATTAAAGTACAAGGGTTAGATAACTTTAAGTATATTGGTAAGCAGTCATTTACTGTGCAGGCAGGGCAATCTCATAATGTGCCATTGTCGCTTGTAATGGACCCTTATGATTTGAAGGTGTCGATGACTGAGTTTAACTTTGTGCTTTCACCGGTAGATGAGCCGGATGAGACAATATCGCAGTCGAGTAACTTTTTTAAAGCGCGATAATCACAACCGACCTTAAATAGGTAAGTTGATATAGCAATTAACAAAAGCGGGTATATAACCCGCTTTTTATTTTATATAAGAAGAGTATGAGTAAATTTAGTTTTATTGACTTAACACCTGACCTAATACTCGATGCAATAGAAAGCGTAGGTGTGTACGCCGAATCTGGTTTGTTGGCACTCAATAGCTATGAAAACAGGGTGTACCAATTTAAAGCCGATGATGGCCTGCGTTACGTAGTGAAGTTTTATCGCCCAGAGCGCTGGAGTAAAGAGCAAATTCAAGAAGAGCATGACTTTGCATTTGAACTGGCAGAAGCGGAAGTGCCTGTTGTTGCCCCTATTTTATATAATGGGCAAAGCTTGTTTGAACACGAAGGTTATTTGTTTGTGTTGTTTCCAAGTGTCGGCGGGCGTTTATTTGAGGTTGATAACTTAGATCAGCTTGATGTAATGGGGCGTTTAATTGGCCGTATGCACCAAGTAGCTAAAACAAAGCCTTTTACTTATAGGCCAACAGTTACTTGCGAGGAGTATTTACATACAGCCAAAGTTCATCTTCAAAAAAGTAACTTAGTGCCTATGGGAATAAATACTGCCTTTTATACTATTTTAGATTTAGTGATAGAGCAGGCGCAAAAACAGTATAAAGATGTGCAAAGTATTCGCTTACATGGTGACTGCCACGTTGGTAATATTTTGTGGGCAGGTGATGCGCTCATGTTTGTTGATTTAGATGACAGCCGCCAAGGTCCTGCAATCCAAGATTTATGGATGATGCTCAGTGGCGATAGAGCGACGCAACTGTTACAGTTAGACACCCTTGTGAGTGCGTATGAAGAGTTTTGTGATTTTGATCACTCTCAACTCAAATTAATTGAACCGCTGCGAGCGATGCGTATTATCCATTATATGGGATGGGTAGCTAAACGATGGAGCGATCCTGCCTTTGTGCGGAACTTTACATGGTTTGCTGATGACAAATACTGGGAGCAACAAATTTTAGCACTGAAGGAGCAACTTGCAGCACTGCAAGAAGCACCGTTAAAGTTATTGCCGTAATATTTTATTTAAAGACAAGTACAACGAGATACAAATGCTTAAAAAATTAAAACTGAGTTTATTACTTTTATGTTTACCATTTGCAGCACTTGCTGCACAGTTTGAAGTTGATAATCAATACACTGTTATTGATGTAGACAAAAGTACATCACCACAAGTAACCGAGTTTTTCTCATTTTACTGTCCACATTGTTTTAAGTTTGAACCAGTAGCAAAAGCAATTGAACAAGGCTTGCCAGAAGGCGCGGAGTTTATTAAAAACCACGTGAACTTTTTAGGTGGCGTGTCGCCACAAGCACAAAGTAATTTAAGCTTTGCCTACTTAATTGCTAAGCAGCATGGTCAGGCGCAGAGTATTAGCGATCAAATTTTTAAAAGTATTCATGTTCAGCGTGCTCCTTTAACTGAAATGAAAGACGTTAAAAAATTACTTGAAGTAAACGGTATTGATAGCGCAACGTTTGATCAAGAAATTGCAAGCATGCCTGTTATTTCGGCTGAGCAAGCAATGCAAAACAAACAAAATAAATATTCAAAATTAGGCGCACTTACAGGTGTACCTACTTTTATTGTTAACGATAAATATAAAATAAACCTCAACACCA
This sequence comes from Pseudoalteromonas sp. MelDa3, assembly GCF_002863625.1. Taxonomy (NCBI): domain Bacteria; kingdom Pseudomonadati; phylum Pseudomonadota; class Gammaproteobacteria; order Alteromonadales; family Pseudoalteromonadaceae; genus Pseudoalteromonas; species Pseudoalteromonas sp. MelDa3. The sequence continues at coordinate 21,323 of NZ_PJBR01000071.1, forward strand.
TCAAAAATCAAAAAGAACTTGATGAGTTAGTAGCGTTTTTATTAGCACTATAAATTTCGGAGCATAATAATGATTAAATTAGTTAAAGCAGGTTTGCTTGCAGTACTACTTCCTATGGCGGCAACAAGCTTTGCAGCAACGTATGAAGAAGGCGTGCATTACGACGTAGTTTCTGAGCGCGCAACTAAAAAGCCAGAAATTAAAGAGTTTTTCTCATTTTACTGCCCTGCATGTAATAACATGGAAGCACTAATTGGTGAGTTTAAGCCTAAGCTTGATAAAAACGTTAAATTTAAAAAGAGCCATGTTGATTTTGTAGGTGTACGCGACCCAGAAAACCAACAGATGATGAGCCAAGCACTCGCTACTGCAGAAGTGCTTCCGCAAAAAGATAAAATTGTCTCTGCAATCTTTAATCATATTCATACAAAGCGCGCTAGTTTTAATGAGCTTGCAGATGTAAAAGATATATTTGTAGCGCAGGGCGTTGATGGCGATAAGTTTGATAAGCTGTTTAAAAGCTTCTCGGTACGTACGCTGAGCTCTAAAATGAAACGTGATCAAGACTACTTTAAAGAAAAAGGCGCACTACGTGGCGTACCTACATTTATTGTAAATGGTAAGTATAAATTAAACCTAGGTCGTGAGTCGGGTATTACTGAACCAGAAGATATTAGCAAACTGATTAATTACTTAGCTAACAAGTAAGTTTAGCTAAAACTAAAAAAGCTCCTACAAGGAGCTTTTTTTATGGGTAACGTTTACTGAGCGTATTTATTTGCGCTGCAAGAAAACACCCGACTCAATGTGATGTGTATATGGGAACTGATCAAATATAGCAAAGCGCTTAACGTTGTGCGTACGTGTTAAGTGATCAAGGTCACGCTCAAGGGTTTCAGGATTACACGATATATAAATTATGTTTTCGTAATTAGCCACTAAGTCACACGTTAATTCATCCATGCCCGCGCGTGGTGGATCAACTAATATGGTTTGGCAGTCATAGCTTTTAAGGTCAATACCATCTAAACGAGAGAAAGTACGCTCGCCATTCATTGCTTGAGTAAACTCTTCACTAGACATACGAATAATATCTAAGTTCTCTACGTTATTTTTAGCAATATTGTATTGAGCAGAGTGAACAGATGATTTTGATATTTCCGTCGCTAATACTTTATTAAAACAGCCCGCTAATGCAATTGAAAAGTTACCGTTACCACAATACAGTTCTAATAAATCATTTTTAAGTGGTTTACATAAATCTTGTGCCCACTCCAGCATATTAATATTTACTTTTGCATTAGGCTGAGTAAAGCTATTTTCTACTTGTTGGTATATAAGCTCTTGACCATTAACTGTTAAACGTTCAGTTACAAAGTCATCACCTAGTACTTCTTTTTGTTTGCGAGCTCGGCCTATAAAGTCAATTTTGTATTTACTGCTAAGCTTTTCTTTCAGTGCTTTAATTTCACTTAACCATTCATCATCCAGTGGTTTGTGATAAAGCAAGCTTACTAAAATTTCACCGCTTAGCGTGGATAGGTAATCGATTTGAAATAACTTACGACGTAATATTTCACAAGGCTTAAGATGCTCAATCATCACCTGCATTATTTCACCAACTAGAGGCGCTGCTGGATCAAATGTATCAACACGGATTTTTTCTTTTGTTTGTTGATCAAACATAATGTGAAACAGATCGTCACCGTCGTGCCATACTCTAAATTCAGCACGTTGGCGGTAGTTAGTTGGCTCTGAGCTAAATACTTCTAGTTGCTCCACACCAAAACGTTGGAACTGTGCACTAATACGCTGCTCTTTTTCACTTAACTGCGTTTGGTACTGTGTGGTATCTATTTTAATAACTGCCATTAACGCTACTACCTTATCTAAGATCTGTTTATCGGCGCTATTGTAGGGAGCGCTGCGTATTTGTCTAGTTTTGGCTAGCATTTATGCTGTTTTATTGAACATTGTACTTTAGTTTTTATTGTTATAGCCGATAATAAACTACGCACGCTTAGGAGACGAATCATGAAAATAGGTAATTATGGCTTTACGCCAAACAACAACATCAATAAATTCAATAATAAAGCTGATATACAGCAACCTACAATTACGTCTCCTCAAGATAGCTATCAACAACGAGGCCGAGAGTTGGCCGCAAAGGTGCTTGGCGATAAAATGGCTGAGCAGCTTGGATTGCCTATCGCAGAAAAAAAAGCAGATAAACCACTATTTGATTTTGATGAAATAGTAAAAAACGTACTCGATTTTGTGAGTAGTGCTGTTAATAAAGCAAAAGCTAATGGCGCTGATGACGAAAAGCTCAAAGATATGTTAGGCGACGCGCGCAAAGGAGTCCAAATAGGGATTGACGACGCTGTTGATGAACTCAAAGGTACAGGTGTATTTAATGATGACATGGAAGAGGGGATTAATAAGTCCAAAGAGGGAATTTACAATGGGCTCGATAAGTTTGAAGAGTCGTTATTTAACCCACAACCTGCCAGCGTAAATATAAGCCAGGCTCAATATGTCAGTATGACGAGTAATGCAGAGTATAAATTTACCACCGCAGAAGGTGACGAGGTAAGTATTAGCTTTGCAGATGCATTTGAATCTCAGTCGGCAAGTGGCTATCAGCAAAACAATAATGGCGAGTCGTTTGCAAGCTCATCATCGCAATCTCGACAGGTATCATTTTCGATGTCGGTTAATGGTGACTTAAATGAGCAAGAGCAAGAAGCTATTAATGTAATGATGGAAGACTTACAAGATTTAAGTAAAACCTTTTTTGGTGGTGATTTAGATGAAGCATTTGAACAAGCGCAAGAGCTGAGTTTAGACAGCGATCAGCTGGTGGCTTTTTCTATGGATTTACGCCAAACAAAAACAATAGCAACAGTTAAAAGCTATGAAGAATATAGACCAGCACCAGAAAAACAAGTAGCGGAGGGTTTAGCTCCTTTTAATGATGACCTTAAAAATGCTTTTGAAAAAGCGGGTGAGCTTGGATTACAAAATCAGCTAGCTGGCATTCTCCAATGGTTAAATCAAGATCAGGAGCAAATAGATAAGTTAGTAGATTACACAAAGTCTATGTTCGAAAACCTTAATCAGTTAAATTCGGCAGCCGACAGGCTTACTGATTTAGAAACCACGCAAAGTTAAACTACTTTCTTTTATAAATACCTCATGGCAAACTGCCGTTCTTAAAGTAAAGTGGGAACGGTAGTTTGTCAGCGCATATAATGGTCTTTGATTCAGGTATTGGTGGAACTACTGTACTTGAGCATATAAAGCAAAGTATCCCCAATGCTCAGTACAGTTATTTTATGGATAATGCATTACTACCTTATGGTGCTCAATCTCAAAAAACCATCATTAACCGATTATGCTCACTTATTCATTTCATCAAAGCTAATACGCTTAATGTTGATTTAATTGTAATAGCGTGTAATACCGCTTCTACATCTGCACTTAGCGCTGTTCGCCAAATGACAGATATTCCTATAGTAGGTGTTGTGCCAGCAATAAAGCCTGCGGCAGAGTTAACACGTTCAAATCATATTGGCTTATTAGCCACACCGGCAACGGTCGCCAGTTCATACACTAAAACATTAATTACTGAGCATGCACGTAATGTAACCGTTAATCTATATAGCAGTGTGGAGTTAGTAACTTTAGCTGAGCAATACTTTTTTACAGAGTCTTTGGATACAAACAAGTTGCATCAAGTGCTTGATGACCTACATATAGATAAAACTATAGATGTACTTGTATTAGGATGTACGCACTTTCCAATATTAGCAGAGCCTATTAGTCAGTATTTTGAAGGGAATGTAAAATTACTTGATTCAGGTGTAGCGATAGCAAACAGAGTCAACTACTTACTTAACCAACTTAACTTGTGTGTGAATAAACTAACAGACATAAAAAAGCCGCTGCAATATTATGCAACGGCTGATGTGTTTAGCAATAAGCTAGCGGTAAAGCTAGTTACACTGACTGATCCGTCTCAGTACGTAGAGCATTAGAATCATCTTCTTGTTTTTGTTTTGCTTCACGTACCTTTAAAGTACGTTGTTGGAACTCGCTATCGTTCAAGTTAGCAATTGCATTGTCTGCATCAGCTTGCGCCATTTCAACAAAACCAAAGCCACGACGCTTGCCAGTATTCTTATCCTTTAATAAACGAACATTGAATACTTTGCCTTGTTCTTCAAATAATGCACGAACCACACCTTCGTTTGCACGATAAGGAAGGTTACCAACATAAAGCGTTTTTGTTTTAACTTCAGCTTCTTCAGTCACATCAGATGACATTGCAGCAATAGCAATCGCACCTATTAATAAACCAGCACCAAATAGTAATGCAGGGTTTAAAGCTAAGCCGCCTAAAGCGAACTCAACAACAACAAAACCAACTACAGCAAGAATAACAGAGAAGATAAAAGATTTTTGATCGGGTAATTTCATTTTAGATCTACCAATAAACAGGAAATAAACATTAATTTAACATTGTGAACTTGCTATCTTAACGTCTAAATCAAACATAGCAATGATATTTGTATTAAATAATAAATAAGAGCACAAAAAAGCATCATCTTAGGAAGGTTTTCATATGGTTTTACGTGGTTTTGTTCTATTTTTGTTCGAACAGTAAAAAGATCTAAAAAAAGGGTTGATCTGTTTTCGGATCTCCCTATAATGCGACCCCACTGAGACGGGAAACGCCAACGCATAGCGAGGCACGAACTACTCAGAGAGTTAAATAAAACTTCGGTTTTAAATCTTCTAA